>NZ_SCMW01000018.1:0-58013 GCF_005502845.1 Brevibacterium sp. 2SA
CAACTGGACCGCGTCGGCTTTGAACTCCGGCGTGAACGTCCTGCGATTCGTAGACATGATTCCCTGTCGTGCCTTCCTGGTAACGACTGTCTACGAGAAGTGTCACACCCCAATCGATGACACTGGGGGCGTTCGCGATGCCGGCAGGGCTGTCAAAGACGGTTCCGGTTGCAGTGGGGTTCGCTTGGAGCAGCTTGGTGAGGAAGGTGCCATCGCCTCCGCCGAGGTCGATGACCCTCTCGTTCTCGGCGAGCGTGATGATGGTGGTGGCAGCGGTGGCGGTCGCGGCTGCTTCCTCTTGCATCGCGCCGTTGAACAGGGCGTTCGCAGCATCATCCTCAGCGAAGTAGTCGTAGATGCTTTGCTGGTTGACGAGAAAAAAGCCAGGTGTCCCGGTGCGCAAGGTCTCCTCCAGGGAGTCCCAGGAGCGCTGGAAGAGTGGACTGGTGAAGTTCCGAGCGAAGTTGGCCAGCGTCCCTTCGCGTTCAGGCACCAGCAGTCGACCCGGTGAAGTGAGGTGAAATCGGTTCCCGGCCTCTTCGACAAGGTGGGCCTGTTGCAAGGTGCGGAGCAACCTGATGAGGTGCGCTTCGTCGATGCGCGCGCCAAGGGCTACCTCGGTCAAAGTGAGTCCGTCATCGACATCGAGCAGAGAGAAGATGCCGAAATCCCCCGCGGCGCGGATGGCATTGGAGACAATGTATCCGCCGATCAGTTGAATGACGGAGTCGCGGTCCTCGAGTGCAGTCATCAGAGTGTCCTTTCGGATTGTGCGGGTGACGTCAGCGGATGTTCCATCCAGACGTTGGGTTCGACGTAGGCGGCGTAGTCGAGCTCGTGGTTGACCGTTACTGGGGCGATTCCGCCGGGAACGGTGATCACACCGGACCGGTTGAAAGGCAAATCTGTCCACTGTCGCCACCGATAGATGGGTGCGACGACCGTCATCGCGGTTGGACAGAGACCGACCATTCGTGCTCCGAGGCGTTCATGGACACGGAGCCAGTTGTCCACCGGGAAACCGTCGTCGCGACGTCGAGCAACGTAGCTATCGATTGGTTCGTCTGGGCGTTCGGCCTTGCCCGTGGGGCGCACAGGCACGATCAGGTGCTCGAAGCCCAGACGGCGTGCTTCGTCGCGCAAAGCCGTCAGGGCCGTACGTGAGAGGCCACGCCCAGCGTGGTTGCTGCTGACACCCACTTCGAGGGCGCACAGCGTATTGAGGGCCGCACCGCGATGGGTATCAGTGACGGATTGCTCGACGATGCCGTCCCATCCCCGGTCGGGCAGCGAGTCAGGGTGGCCGTCCCATTGGATAGGCAGGGCTGCTACTCGGGCGACAGTGGTTTCCTGATCGAGTACGACGAGCTGGTACTGGGAGTGAACGTCGAGACCCCAATTGACGAGAAGCCGCGAGGGTTCGATGAAGGCAGGCCAGGCAACGTCCAACGAGAGGAAACTGGCTGCGAGGTCGGGGCGATACGCGAGTGAGAAGGTTTGGGTCGAGTTGCTCATGCGGTGTTCAACTCCGCGATGTGCTTGGCAGAGCGAGCTTCGCTAGAGATTATGGTCCGTTGGGTGTTCAGTCGTTGGAGGGCGGTGAGATATGACGATCGAGGCATAGCGGTTGCTCCCAGAGTTCGGGCATGGGGCGTGTCGTGCTGAAGGTCGAGCAAAGTGCCTCCACTTTGTGCGAATCTAGTCATGAGATCGACTACGGCAAGCTTTCCCGCTCCTTCGACGGCCGTGAACTGTGAGTCGGCGGTGAACACGGCACCGAGTCGCAGACCGAAGACGCCGCCAATGAGCTGATCGTCATCCCAGACTTCGCAGCTGTGGGCGACTCCAGCGTCATGTAGATTCCGCAGTGATTTGCGGAGCGCGCTGGTGATCCAGCTGCTGCCCCGGTGCTGGGCGCATCTGGTCACGACGTCATCGAACGCGACATCGATTGTGGTGCGCCATTGTCCGTGGCGTCGTGCGAGACGACGCATGCTACGGCCGGCACCGCGCGAGGTCAGATCGATGACGGGCCGCGGGTCTGGGTTCAGCCACGCGACCGAGTAGGGATCAGGGTCATTGACGGCAATCGTGCGAACGCCGGTGTCTACGTCGGCACCGTAGCGCATCTCGTTGAGGAGTGTCTGTTCGTAGGTCGCCGTGGGAAAACAGTAGAACCCGGCGAGTGCGGCAGCGTGGAGACGGCTCGCGGAAACGTCGCTGCCAAAGGCGAGGGGTCCGTTGTCGAGCTCGGTTGCGTGAGCGATGCGTTGCCAGTTGAGGCTCACAGGAAGTCCTTTCGTTCGAGGAAATCGAGGTACCGATCGATGAGCGGACCGTCGACCTCTGGGAAGGTGATGTCGGTTCCCGCTAGCGCATCTTCGACGTTCGTACGTGTGAAATCCGGGTAGGTGTCTTCCAGATACATCTCGGCAACGCTCATCTGCCCACCGGGACAGCGATCGATGAACAGGGGTGCGAACGGCGTCATAGGGTGTTGCGGGTCGGTCACGGCGAGGTCGATCATGTGGGTGACCCACTCGTCCCAGGGGACCTCTTTGACGGGATGACCGCGCGCCTGCAAACGGTCTTGGAGGACGGAGATGTGTGACTTGTTCGGGTTCGTGAGGTGGAAAACACGTCCATTGGCCGGCTGGGTCGTCGCAATGTGGACCATTGCGTCGGCGAACACGTCGACAGGTGTGTAGTCCATCGGCAGTTCGGCGACCGGAACGGCGTTGACATCGCGGATAAACCGCTTCATGCAACACATCTCCGTGGATGTGTTCCAGGTCCCTCGCGAGGAGTGGCCTGAAATGTCTGCGGCTCGGTAGATTCCCACAGGCAGCCCTGCTTCGGCGGCTCGACGCACATGGTGCTCGGCGATCCATTTGCTCTCGACGTACCCGACGCCCAGTTGATTCAGATGCCCCAGCGTGTCGTCCTCGTGGATCTGTTTCCTGTTGTTGACGATGCCGTGTCCGGCGATGACGGCCATAGTGGAGACATGGTGGAATGGTGCGCCGCGACGGGCGGCGAGTCGTAGGAGTTCGTAGGTTCCGTCGACGTTCGCTGCTTTCATCTCTGCGTAGGGGTAGATGAAGTTAACCGTTCCGCCGGAATGGAACACCATGTCCGTCCGGTTGGCCAACGCGTCGAACGCAGATTCGGTGAGTCCCAGGGAGGGCTGGGCGAGGTCGCCGAGGATGACATCGATACGGTCGAGAGCGTGCTCGGGGATGTCTGAGGCAGAGTCGTACTTCTGCCACGCTGCCATTAGGCGCTCGCGGGCGGCGTCTTCGGTTTCCGCGCGAACCAAACACGCCACCCGCGCGGAAGTTCGGCTAAGAAGACGCGGCAGAAGGTGAGCGCCGAGGAACCCGGTAGCCCCGGTGAGGACAGCGGCCGATGCTGAGGTGAGCGGTGATGCTGCATACGGCTGCTTGACGATCGGGGCGGGACGGCGAAGGTCAGCATCCATTAGCTCTTGAGGGCTTGCACCGGCCTGCAGGATGCCTGCGCGGGCCTCGGCGACAGCGATGCAGTAGGCGGAAAACGTCGGATTGGTCAGGAGACGTTCGATGAGTGCCCGTGCGAAGCGAACATGGATACCGAGACTCGAACGGGTGCGTGCGACGAGTTCGGCAGCGGCGATTGAGGTGCCTCCGGCATCGAAGAATGAAGCGCCCAGCTGGGCAACGTCGATCTCGAGAACATCTGTCCACACGGTCGCAACCGCTCGCTCGATTGCCGACTCACGCGCTTGTGGTCGCACGGGAGACGTAGAGTCCGCGCTCGAGGGCGCGATGAGTTCGAGTGTTCGGTAGTCGGTCTTTCCGTGTGGCGTCTGGGGAAGCGCGTCGAGCGCTGTCGCATGATTCGGGATGCAGTAACTCGGTAGCGTGGCGCGTGCCGTCTCGATCAGGCTGGCGCCACCAGGGTCAGGGTTGCCGAGCGCCACAGTGTAGAACGCGTGAAGCCGCAGTGCCGAGGCATCAGCGATGACGGCGACATCGCAAATAGCCGGGTGGCGTCGGATCGCGTTCTCGATCTCGTCCGGGCTGACGCGGAAACCACGGATCTTGATCTGACGATCCGAACGACCATCGATCACGAGGTGGCCAGCTGTGTCCAGATACCCCGTATCACCGGTGAGATACACAGGTTCTTCGCCGACTGCGATCGTGGCCAACGGAGTCAGCGTGCCACTGTCGCTCAGCGAGCCGAGCGCGAGCCGTCCTCCAATGGCAACGTGGCCGATCGTGCCGTGTGGGACAGGTGTGTGATTGTCGTCGATGACCACGACATGAGCACCCTCGATTGGTGCGCCGACGGCAGCAGGCCCGGTTTCAGGGAGGGACGAAATGTCCGGCTCAGCCAGACACGAAGTGATGCCAGTCTCGGTGAGCCCATAGGCATTGATGATCCGGGCGCGCGGATAGTGGGTGCTCACATCGATGAGGTCGTGATTCGACACCGCCGCGCCGCCGAGGATCGCGAGCCGCACGGAAAGGTCTTGATGCGACACGCTCGATGCCGCGTGGACAGCGACAGCGCGCCAGTAGCTCGGAGTCAGATCCATGACGGTCACTCGATAGAGTGCCAGCTGGTCTGCAAACTCCGAGGGAGCCCATGGCGTATCGGGTTGGACCAGCGTAGCTCCCGCGGCAAGGGTGACCCCGATCTGCTCCAGCGCCGTGTCGAACGTGGGAGCCGCGAACTGCAACACGCGATCATCGCGGGTGATGGCATAACGACTGACGAGGTGTTTGATCAGATCAGCGAAAGCTTCGTGTGATGCCAGAACTCCTTTAGGCGTGCCGGTCGAACCGGACGTGAAGATCGCATATGCGCCCGGTGCTGTTGCGCGGGCCTCGTCCGGGACGGTGCAATGGTCCTTGATCCGGGTGGCGCGCACCTCGTCAGTAGGCTCGTATCCGGCGAGGGTGATCGTGGCTACAGCCCCTGTGGCGCTGCGAATGGCCGTTTGTCGCTCGGTGGGATCATCCGGATCAACGGGGACGACAGTCAGACCGACGGCCCATGCGGCGAGCAGCGTGATGATCTGTTCGGGGCCGCGTGGCAACGCCACCATGACTGTCGACCCGGCCTCCCAGCGGTGCGCACGTAATGCCTCGGCAGCTTGGCTTACCCGGCTGACCAAGTCGCCATAGCTGATCTGAGTTGCCCCGTGGATGAGTGCGATGGCACTGGGACCGGCCTGCCCATGGTGGACAACCTGATCGAGAACATACGAGGAGTTGGTCAGCGAGTTCATTGGGGCACTTCCTGAGGTGAGGACGTGGGCCTGTGCAGTAGGGCGAGCACCGTTTCGGTCATGACGGCAGGCATCTGCGAGGGATCGGTGCGTCGGACTCCGAAATCACCGGGCGTCGCGTGGAAGATCCGGTGAATGGCCGCGATGAGCCACCACATAGGGAGGTCGGTGCGGAACGTACCCGCGTCTTGGCCTCGCTGTATCAGGGCTGTGATTCTCGCGGCTGGAACCTCGTGCAATTCCCACAGTCGTTCTGGTGACAGTTCTTCGCATGCAGCGATGACCAGGGAACGCGACTGGTCCATGAGTTGCCAGCTTCGATTGAGTACATTTTCCAATGCCCGCGCGGAGTCCGGGTCACCGGTCATGGTGTCGAGCGCGCGCTGGGCCTCCGAGAACTCTCTGGCAAGTGCTGCGTCGACGAGGTCGCGACGGGACTCGAAGTGCCCGTAAAGCGTGGCGCGTCCGACCCCTGCTACACGAGCGATGCTGGTCATCGTCGCGTCCGGTCTCTGCCGAAGCTGGAGTGCTGCAGCTTCGACGATGCGCTCGGTGTTCCTGACTGCATCGGTGCGCCGAGCGGCGCGAGGTTCATGCATGAGCCGGACCTCCAATAGTCAAACATCAGTGTCTGACTTACCGTATCACAACTCATACACTATTGCGCGAGATCGGTACCGGCGCGGGTACTGCGCTAGCGAGCGGCCGGGAGGGGGGGAGAAGTCCTTCGATGCGTACATGTGGCAGGCCGTGGGACGTAAAGCGCGGTTCATCTCCCAGATCATGCATGGCTCCTCGACGCCCGTGAGATCGAAGAGATCGACTCCGCCGAGCTCTCCGCAGCCGAGGCCAAGGCGGTCAGTTCCTGCAACCCACTGCTATTGGAGCACTCCACCATCCAAGCCGAGGTCGCCAAACTCCACCGCCTCGAAATCGCCCACTCCCGCAACGAGTCCATGCTCGAACACACTCGTGCCCGCGCTCGCGAGGACATCACTGCCCACCAGGACGAGATCGCCGGGCTGGAGAACGCCACCGGGCGGGTCAAGGACACCTCTGGTGAGGACTTCCGCATGAAGGTAGCCGGACAGAGTTTGGATTCTCGCACCGATGCAGGGCAGGCGGTGGCCCAATGGGCCCACCGTGAGGGCCTGACGTGGGCGCCGAAGCACGTCAGCCGCGACTTCAGCACGCTGGGGCAGATCAGTGGCTTGGGACTGCTGAAGGTTCGGTTGACTTCACGACTGGATAGAATCCAGGAAGGTGAGAGGTCATGCCAAAGATCTACACCGATGAGTTCAAGCAGTCAGCACTCGACCTCATCAACGACGGAATGACCCAGAAGCAGGTCTGCGCCGACCTTGGCATATCGAAATCAGCCCTGCAAGCCTGGGTTCGCGACTCACGCCTGCGTGAGCACGGACTCGAACCCGCCCAGCGATCCCGAGGAGTCACGGGCCCAGGCAGCAGCATTGAAGCGGATCCGGGGGCTTGAGCGGGAGAACACGATCCTCCGCGAGGCCGCAGCGTATCTCTCGCAAGCGAACGTGAAGCTCGGTGGTCACCACCCACAATGATGTACCCGCAGGTACCGTGACCATGCTGCCACCGGGGTGCCGGTGGCAGTGACCTGCAGGGTGCTCGGCTTCTCGAAGCAGGGGTTCCACCAATGGTGTGCGCGCCCCGACTCGGATCGGGACTGGGACGAGGCACACCTAATCAATGCCGCCTACGACATCCACACCGACGACCCTTCAGTATCGGGCACCGGTTCATCGCTGATGAACTCCACGCCGCCAGCTACGGGGCCTCTGAGCGTCGTGTGTGGCGACTGTACTCGCAGGACCAGTTGTTCTCCCACACCATCAAACGAGCCCGGAAACACGGCAAGACGCCCGGCCCGCGGGTGTGTGATGACCTCGTCAAACGCGACTTCACCGCGAGTTCGATCAACGAAGCGTGGGTGACCGATATTACGGAGCACCCCAACGGTGAGGGGAAGCTGTACATGTGCGCAGTCAAGGATGTCTACAGCAACAAGATCGTTGGCTATGCCATCGATTCCAGGATGAAATCGCGCCTGGCGGTCGCGGCGATCGAGGACGCCGTGGCCCGTCGTGGCGGGCCACGAGCCGCAGCCGGCTGCGTGGTCCACAGCGATAGGGGCTCGCAGGGCGGATTCAATTGGTCGTCGCAACACCTCGAGTATGGAGGTCGGCAAGAGTGGCGACGAAGGACTGGATTGCCAAGACCAGCGATGTGCCCGAGGGCGTGCGACGGCAGTGGCGCGCGGATCGAGCATTGCGGCCCCCGACGCGGTCCCCGGGACGTCCCGAGCCCTCACGGGCGGTGCAGCGTGAGTTCTGGAGGCTGATCACAACGGGTATCACCTCGGCCGAGGCCGCGTTGACAGTGGGCGTGTCCGTGCCGGTGGGTACACGCTGGTTTCGCCATGCTTGTGGCATGCCACCGATCTCGCTTGCAGCGCCCACCGGCCGCTACTTGTCGTTCGAGGAGCGTGAGGAGATCGCGATCATGCGCTCCACAGGCCTGGGAGTGCGCCAGATCGCTCGTGAGCTGGGTCGTGACCCGGGGACGGTGTCACGGGAACTGCGGCGCAACGCCGCGACTCGAGGCGGTAGATCCGAGTATCGGGCGGTGGTGGCGCAGTGGAAGGCGCAGCAGGCGGCCAAACGTCCGAAAGTCGCCAAGCTCGTGACCAACGACCGACTTCGCCAGTACGTTCAGGAACGCCTCGACGGGTCAATCAAGCGAGCTGACGGGACCGGGGTTGCTGGGCCAGTGACAGGCGACTGGAAGGGGCGTAACAAGCCGCACCGGCAGGACCGGCGGTGGGCGACGGCGTGGAGTCCGGAACAGATCTCTCATCGTTTGAGGATCGATTTCGCTGATGATGAGTCCATGCGTATCAGCCACGAGGCGATCTACCAGGCCCTGTTCATCGAGGGACGCGGCGCGCTCAAACGAGAGCTGGTCGCGTGCCTACGCACTGGGCGGGCACTTCGCCGGCCGCGGGCGCGGACTCAGAACAAGCCGCGGGGGCATGTCACCGAGGACGTGGTCCTCAGCGAGCGTCCCGCCGACGCCGCCGACCGCGCGGTTCCCGGGCATTGGGAGGGAGATCTGATCATCGGCACAGGCCGGTCCGCGATCGGCACCATCATCGAGCGCTCCAGCCGCTCCACACTGCTGGTACACCTGCCCAGGCTCGACGGCTGGGGCGAGAGTCCGCCGGTGAAGAACGGTCCCGCCCTCGCCGGATACGGCGCGGTCGCGATGAACGCTGCGCTGACGACCGCGTTGACCCGCCTGCCCGAGCAGTTGCGCAAGACCCTGACCTGGGACCGCGGCAAAGAGCTCTCCGCTCATGCACAGTTCACCCTCGATACTGGCACGCGAGTGTTCTTCGCCGATCCACACTCGCCTTGGCAGCGACCCACGAACGAGAACACCAATGGTCTGCTGCGACAGTACTTCCCGAAGGGCACTGATCTGTCGCGCTGGTCGGCCAAGGACCTCGAGGCAGTCGCTCACGCGCTGAACAATCGACCCCGGAAGGTCCTCGGCTGGAAGACGCCGGCGGAGGTCTTCGAAGAGCAACTACGATCGCTTCAACAACCCGGTGTTGCAACGACTAGTTGAACTCGCCCAATTTCGGTCGATTCGCTATGGCGAGGCTCTCGCGGAATCCGAGCTTGTCGCGTCGGTGGGATCGCGCGGAGATTCGTATGACAATGCGATGGCTGAGGCGTTGAACTCGGTGTACAAGGCTGAGCTGATTGACAGACGGGTGTGGTCAGGATTGATCGAGGTGCTCGCGGAGACCTCGGCGTGGGTGGCCTGGTACAACCAGGAGCGGTTGCATTCAGCGGTCGGGTACCGTCCGCCGATCGAGGTCCATTCTGAATGGGTCAACCAGTCCGCGGCAGAACCCGTGGCTGCTTAGGAAACCAGGAAAAGGAGCCTCTACGAAACCCGGGGCATGAAACGTTGTTCCACTCGGCGTGGGTGGCGTCGTGTCATGACTCGTTGTCGAAGGCGTATTACGACCGGAAACGGGTTGAGGGTAAGCGTCATATTGCGGCAGTCATGTGTCTGGCTCGGCGCCGGCTCAATGTTCAGTTCGCGATGGTCAAGGCCGGGGCCTTCTACGAGGCGAAGACCCCGACTGCTGCTTGACAATGAATGTAACGGGGAATCGTCGAGTTACAGGGCTCTGCTGATCGAGTCGCCTGACCACGCCGTTGGCCGCTCCCGCGGGGGCCTATCGACAAAGACTCATCAGCTCGGCCATTCGATATGACAAGCTCGCCGTCGTCTACCGGGCCGCTGTCGTGTTCAACGGTGTGATCGCCTGGTTACAGTATTTATCAGACACGCCCTAACTGTCCTGCCTCCATGCGATCCGGAGATGGCTCTCACCGTGCCACATGCCATGTGAGTCCAGGTGGACGAGCTCCCCGACCGCCGAGGGCATCACGATGGTCCTGTGCGCGGCGGCAGTGAGCACAGGAGATGACTCAATAGCTGAGGGCATCGCCTGCAATCCCACCCCGAGGGCTTTGCCAGCGGCCTCCTTCGCCGTCCAGATCTCGGTGGAGACACGCTCGACGGCAACCTCGCCTTGGAGTTCAGCACGCTCGCCAGGCGACCAGGCACAGGCAAGGTCCGCGCACCCGGGCGAAGAGAGTCGCTGTTCGATGTCGACTCCGACCGGCACGTCGGCGACCACTACCGCGGCGGTCAGTGCGGAGTGTGAGACCGAGAAGTACTTGTCCTCGTAACAAAGAGGAAAACACCGGTCTGAACTGCGGAAATAGCGCCTGGCCTCGGTCCCGAGTGCTCGTTCGACAAGGAGCGCGGCAACGTCATCGCCGCTGTGCCAGGAGGCCGTCCAGAGACGGAGGGGCGACGGTGATCTATGACACATTTTGGCGTTTTCGCCGTTAAACCTTGATGTATGCACAAGCACTAGTCTAGGTTAATGCATGTACATCGAAGAACATTCGAGGTGATCAGACCGGATCCGATCCGGGCCGATCGGCTCGACGCGCAACGAACACGGAAGGGGACAGCATGAGCATGACAGTCACGAGCGTCCATACTGCGGTGACTGGCCTGAGCCTGGAACCAGGCACCATCGTCGAAGGCGAAGACGAGCGCAAGGACGACATCACTGGTCGTGAGTACGGCATCTACCGCGCGGCGAAGAACCGTCACCTCATCGATGAGTGCGTCAGCCTTCTCAACAGGGGAGGAGTTGCAGCGCTGGTGCCCACCTCGGCCTCCGCCGCCTACGTGGAGACGATCGCCGAGCAGGTCGAACAGTTCGCCAGAACACGCTCGACCTCCACGAACGCTTCGGAGGGCGGCGTGCTCGCTCTGCCCACCTCCGGCTCGACGGGAGCACCCAAGCTCGTCGCCCTCCCCGTGACAGGTCTGGCTCACTTCCTGAACTGGGGCAGCGAGTACTTCGGCTTCGAGGACGCGACGGTCTCGTTGAGTCTGAGCCCCTGGAACTTCGACGTCTCCCTCCTCGACACCTGGGCCGTTCTGGTCGCCGGCGGCACGGTGGTGGCAGCGGAGGCAGCGCGACTGCACGACGCGGCATACCTGACCCGGATGCTCGATGAGTACCGACCGACGTTCGTCCAGGTCGTTCCCTCCACACTAGACGCACTGCTCAACGCCGCAAGGGATGCGGAGTACCCCTCGGTTCACGACGTCGTCCTCACCGGCGGCGTCGTGGCACAACCCCTGCGTGCCGCCGCGACGCGCCTGTTCCCCACAGCAACGTTCCACAACGTCTATGGCGCCACTGAGGTCAACGACTGCCTCATCGAGACACTCTCGGCCGAGCAGTTCGCCGCCGCTGAGACGTTACCGATCGGCAAACCCATCTCCGGTTGCGAGGTCTACCTCGACGCCGACGGAGACCTGGCCCGCCTTCACGCGGCTGAGGAAGCCATGGACGGGGAACTGCTCGTACGCACGCCGTGGATGGCGCTCGGCTACATCGCTGAGGGAACCATCGCTCCCTTGCCGCTGACCGGGGAGGGCCTGTACCCGATGAAGGATGAGGCCAGCTGGTCAAGCGGGCACCTGATGTACCAGGGCCGCCGCGACCGCATGGTCAAAGTCCGCGGGCAGCGCGTGAATCTCGAAGAGATCGAGCATTGCGCGCGCCGGACGGCCCTGGTCGGCATGGCCTGCGCGTGGTTAGAGAACTCCGGTTCCGACGAGAAGCTGCATCTGGCCTACACTGTGCCCGACCATGGCCGCCTCGTCAACGGGTTCCAGCTTCGCATGGCGATGAGCGCTCACTTACCTGCCTTCGCGATGCCGAACCAGCTGCATGCCTTCGACGGCCCCTTTCCCTTGAACGGCAACGGCAAACCTGATCTGCCCACCATCAAGTCACACGTAGAAAGCGAGTAACGAATGTCCACCATCCACGAGGTCAAGCAGTACATTGTCGAGACTTTTGCCACCGATATCACCGCTGACCAGTTGCCCGACGATGTCGACCTGCTCACGACCGGCATTCTCACCAGCGTCACCACCGTCCAGCTGTTGGGCTGGTGTGCCCGGACCTACAAGATTCCGATCAACACGATCCCTATCAACCCGGACGAGCTGAAGACTCCCGAAGGCATCACCGGCTTCATCGCGGCCAACCGGACCGACGCTTTGGCCTCCTGACCTCCATCACGACCAACCATCACCGAAATCCCTTCTAGAAGAAAAGGAGTACCTCCATGTTCACCAGGTCCAAGAATGACGTTTCCGCTGTCGAGTGGGGCAATGGCACCAGCCACCGCCTCTTGGTCGAGAACGACAACATGGGCTTCGCCCTGGCCCACACCGTCGTCCGCGCCGGCACCGAGTCCAAGCTCGAGTACCGGAAGAACCTCGAAGCCTGCTACTGCATCCGCGGCTCGGGCAACGTCGAAGACACCCAGGGCAACTTCTTCGAGGTTACTCCCGGCGTGGTTTACGTCCTGGACGGCAACGAGCCCCACTACTTGCGGGCATCGGACCACGAGGATCTCGAACTCGTCAGCGTCTTCAACCCGCCGATCCGCGGCGACGAGAAGCACGTGCTCAGCGCTAGCGGTTTCAGCACCTACTGAGGAGGACGAGCATGAGCACGATTCTGACCGACGACCCATGGTCGAGCTTCCTCGACCATTTGCGCGAGTACACGCCCACGACCCCATCCTCACGGCAGGATGGCTTTCCAACGGGACTGTGGAATGCTGCTGCCGCGAGCGGGCTGTTCAGCCTCCTCGCTGCCGAGGGCATTGGCAGCACAGGGATGAGTACCGCCATCAACCGGGTCCGTGAACTCGGGCGCACCAGCCCGGACCGGGGACTGACCTTCTCAGCAGTGACTCAGCTGGCCAGTACCATCTACTGCCTGCGCGCATTCGCAGATCGACAACTGCGGGACCGCTACCTTCCGGCGGCCGAATCCGGCACCGCCATCGGTGGGCACGCCATCACCGAGGCCGACGCCGGCTCAGACGTGATGAAGATGACGAGCACTGCCGTCCTCAGCAACGGCCACTACGTCCTGAACGGAGCGAAGCGGTTCATCACCAACGCACCGATCGCCTCGACCTTGGTGATCTACGCCAAGACCGTCGAAGACGGCGCCGACAAGGGGCTCTCAGCCTTCCTCGTCGAGACCGGATGGCCCGGTGTCGACACCTCCCAGCAGTTGCCCACGGCCGGGCTGACCACCTCGCCGATCGGAGAGGTCGCGCTGGAGGACGTGAGGGTACCCATCACCAACCGGATCGGGCACAGCGGCGCAGGCCTGTTGATCCTCGACCAGGTCATGAAACGCGAGATCCTGCTGGCTTTCGCCGGCAATATCGGCGAAATGGAGCAGCTGGTCACCCGCTCAGTGCAGTATGTCAACGACCGCAAACAGTTCGGGCGCAGCATCGGCAGCAATCAGCTGGTGGCGGACCGGATCGTGCAGACCCAGATCGCCATCGAACTGGGCGGAGCCCTGCTGGAATCTATCGCGGAACGACTGGACGGCTTCGAGGACGTGACCGTCCCGATCGCCGCGGCCAAGGTCTTCATCAGCGAGGCCAACGTCGACTCGGCGATCAATGCCATCCGTGTCCACGGCGGCAACGGGTACCTGACCACGGCACCGCTGGCGAGCAACCTCCTCGACGCGATCCCCGGAGCGATCTACTCCGGATCGAATGACCTCCTGCGCACTAAGATCGCCACCATGTTAGGAGTGAGCTCATGATCGCCCGCGACCTCCAGCTGACCCAGGCAACCGCCGTGCTCGACTACGACGCCCCGAGCGTTGCGCAGTTCGTCGAGGACGCTGGCTGTTACAGCGAAGCGAATATCGCCAAGGCCGTCGAACGCCTCCACGACGCTGTCCGCGACACTATCGACTACAACGTCTTCAACGTCGCGCTGCACACAGACCTCGGCGCCTCCGACGTTGTCGATGAACCCTCCGGCTTCTGCCTGCACAAGAGCATTCTGTTCGTCGCCGGGTGCCGCAAGCTCGGAGTTCCAGCCGTGCTGTGCTCCGACGTGGTCACCAACCACGTCGCCGACGCCGCGATGCACGAGCTCGTCGGAGGTGAGGAGTTCCTGCACTGGTTCGCACGGATCTACCTCAACGGTCGATGGATCAAAGCTGCGCCCATCTTCAACACGCTGCTGTGCATGCTCTACGGCATCGACGTCCTCCGCTTCAATCCCAGCGGCGACGCCATCGAACAGCGCAACAGTGACAGCACGAGGATGATCTATAGCGGCGAGCAACGCTCCTACGTCGATCCGGACATGGACACACTGCTCTCGCTCATCGCGGCCAAGCACCCCAAGATGGTCACCGACTACGGACGCACTCCGACCTCGCTGAGCCTGGCCGGAACGACGTTGCCGAACTAGAAAGGAAAGGACATATGTGGAAATACGACGGTTGGGAATCCGACTTCAAACTCGGAATCGTCACCCCTCACGCCGACATCGGCCCGGAGGCTGAAGCCCAGGCGATGCTCGCCGGCACACGCAGCACCATTCACGGAGCACGCGTGGACTTCAGCCCGATGCACCCAGGCGGGACAATCGACGAGAAGATCGCCCATGACCCGGTCTTGCAGTTCATCGCTCCAGATATCATCGACCGCACGGTCGACAGCCTCTCCAGCTCGCCCTTGGACGCCATCGGACTGGCCTTCACCAGCTCCTCGTTCAAGATCGGAGCACACCGTGAGCAAGAACTGCTCACACGCCTGGCAACGGTCAGCCACGGCATCAAGCTCGACACCACCGGTACCGCGGCCACCGCCGCGATCCGAAAGCTGGGTCTGAAAAAAATCGCTATCATGGCGCCGTCCTGGTTCGACGACGACCTCTGCCGAGCCGGCGAGGCCTACTTCCTCGACCAGGGCATCGACATCATCTCCGCAACCCCCAGTGGCCCTACAGGAGGCCCGCTGACCATCACTCCGGCGGCCACTGCCGCAGCAGTGGAGGAACTGGTCGCGGCGACCGGCGCTCAGGCAGTGTTCGTCGCCGGCAACGGACAGCGAGCCATCGGAGCGATCGACCATCTGGAGTCCATGCTCGGCATCACGATGCTCACCGCCAATCAAGTTCTCTTGTGGTCAAGCCTCGACGGCACCGACCTGAGGTCCCGGGTGAGAGGATACGGATGCCTATTTGACGCGGGTTGACTCAGAAGGGCGCCCACGATAGTGTTACGTGCATGTACATGGAATCATCTGAGGCAGCAGACACCCCCCCGGCCCGCAATCTGAGCACGGCATGGGCGCAGGTCACGGCGATCGTCGCCGCGGTGGACGCGACACTGGGCAAATGGCTCGTCGATAATTACGGCATCGGTCTGACCGAGTATCGTGCAGTCCTGCATTTGAGCAGAACCTCGGACCGGGAGTTGCGTATCACCGAGCTCGCCCACAGGGTCGGCCTCAACCAGAGTTCTGTGACCCGGCTCGTCGGCCGCATGGAGGACAAGGAGCTCGCGTTCCGGGACGCCTGCCCCGACGACGGGCGCGGGGTCTACGCCGTCATTACCGAGAAAGGCCTCAACTCCGTGGCAGAGATCCGCGAACCCTACGAAGCGAAGATCTGCGAACTCCTCAGCGGGGCAGCCAGGCAGTACCCGCAGTTGGACCTCGGTGACCTCGACCGTTCCTTCGAGACCATCAGCAAGCTCGTCTCGTAAGGTTGCCAACCCTGGAGAAGGAGGGGCGATCTCTACCGTTATATATGCATGCACATACAAACAGAATACATATTGAACCGAAAGGATGACCACCATGACTACGAAAATCGATGTCTTCGTCGACTACGTCTGCCCCTTCTGCTTCCTCGTCGAGGGAGCGATCGAGGAACTCAAGCGTGACCGCGACGTCGACGTGACGATCCGGCCCTTCGAACTGCGACCGGATCCCGTTCCCACTCTGCGCCCCGAGGACGACTACCTGCCGCGGATCTGGAGAGACGCCGTCTACCCGATGGCCGACCGGCTTGATGTTCCCATCACCCTGCCGACGATCTCTCCCCAGCCGCGCACGGAGAAGGCGTTCATGGTGCTGCAACTGGCCCAGGAGCAGGGCAAGGCCGAGGCGTACTCCGAGGCGATGTTCAAAGCCTTCTTTCAAGACGACCGGAACATCGGTGAAGATGAGGTGATTCTCGACGTGGCGGTTTCGGTCGGACTCGATCGGGCGGAGGCCGAACAGGCCCTTCGCAGTGAGGAACGACGTGCCCGGCAGCAGGCAGATCAGGACTACGCGGTCAACGCCGTGGGCGTCACCTCCGTGCCAGGCATCATGGTCGAAGGTCAGCTCCTACGCGGGGTGCCCAGCGCCGCTCGGCTGAAGAAGACTGTCGACACGCTCGTCGAGGGCGCGACGGCCGCCGAGGGCCGATCATGACTTCCGTCCCATCGGATGTCCTCGTCCAGGTCATGGATGAGGCGGTCGAGAGGTGCCTCGAGCATGTCGAGGCCGGAGGGTTGCCCTTCGTCGGCGTGCTCGTCGACGGCAGCGGCGTCATCTCCGGATTCGGCGTCAACCGGGTGCGGGAAACCGGTGACCCGACCGCTCACGCTGAGATCGTCGCCATGCGCGAAGTGCTCAACGCAAATGACCGCGACGACCTCTCCGGCACCACGCTGGTGGCCACCGGAGAGCCCTGCGGACTGTGCTATCGCTTCGCGATCGATCACGGCGTGGACGCCATCTACGTCGCCGTCGATCGCGACACCGCTGCCGAATGGGGCTTCGACTACCGCACCAGCTACCCCTCGCTGGGCATCACCGAAGAGCTCCGGTCCCACCTCTTCAACCACCTTCCGACAGAACGGGGAAATGAACCGTTCTCCCGCTACTTGCACACACAGACCAATTACGGACGCTGACCAGCGTCCGAATGCACCCTTGAAAGGACAACCATCATGAGCTGGCTCTACCTCGGCATCGCCATCATTTTCGAAGTCGCCGTCGGCATCTCTGCCGGAAAGGCGCAGGGCTTCACCAAACTTTGGTGGAGTATCGCCACCCTCGTCAACGGCGGCATCGCCACCTTCTTCCTCAGCCTGGCCCTGCTGACCTTCGACGTCGGCGTCGGCTACGCGCTCTGGACCTCCCTGGCCGGTGTCGGCATCGTCATCCTCGGCGCACTCTTCCTCTCTCAGAAGCTGACTTGGAAGAAGCTCCTGGGCATCGGCGTCGTCATCGCCGGCGTCGTCGGCCTCAACCTCGCCGGCACTGCCTAATCCCGCGTTCACTTCACCCATCTCGAGAAAGGAATCTCACCCATGACTTCCACCGCAGCTCACGAGACCACCACTGTCGAAACGACTGAGAAAAAGGCCGGCGCCTGGTTCGCCCTCCTCCTGGCCGGAGTATTCGAAATCGGATATGCCCTCAGCGTCAACGGCAGCGCGGGCTTCACAGACCTCACCTGGTCCCTCGTCGCGATCGTCTTCTTCCTCTTCACGCTGTTCTTCCTCAGCGTGGCCCTGAAAAGGATTGATGTCGGCATCGGCTACGCCGTCTGGGCCGGCATCGGTGCGGTCGGGGCCGCCCTGCTCGGGCCGGTGTTCTTTGACGAAACCCTCACCCTGGTTAAGGCCTTCTGGCTGGCCGTCATCATCGGCGGAGTGATCTGGCTCAAGCTCGCCGACAGCCCGAAGCTTGAGAATAAGGACGACACCGCCACTACCTCCCCGGACCTGCATCAGTGACCTTGGCTCGGCCCGCCCCCGCCCGCACCGTGGCTCGAATCGCCACGGCCGCCGGCGGGGGCCTCGCCGCGTTCTACACCTTCTACACCACAGCGCCGAGCACTCTCGACGCACTCGGCATGTCAGCCGGAGCCCAGATCAGCATCGTGATGCTGATGGTGGTGGCCATCCAGCCACTCCTGCTCCTGGGGCGGAACTGGGTCAAGAACCGTCGCTTCGTCGTGACGATCGCACTGGCGTGCATGGGCCTGGGAAGCGCGATCCTTCCGGTGGCAGTCCACTGGCCAGGCTTGATCCTTCTCGGGCTCGGTGTCTGGCTCGGCGCCGGCTCAATGTTCTGTTCGCGATGGTCAGGGCCGAGGCCTTCTACGAGGCGAAGACCCCGGCTGCTGCTTGACAATGAATGTAACGGGCGTCTCACAGCGGCGTGCAGGTCGAGGATCCGAAGTGCGGGTCGAAGCGGACTTTCCGTGTCTCGGAGGAGCTGGTGGAACTCATATAAGCGCTTATTGCTACTTACCGGATTCGTGAAGATGACCGCTGCCAATGGCTGTTAACTGACGGCGGGACTCTGTTCCAGCGGGGGAGAGGCGGCCACTATTGGCGGGAAGCTCGATCGAAGTGCGGTATGGAAGAGTACACGTTTCATGACCTCTGGAACTTATATGCTTAGGGCCTCATCGCCTCAGGCTGCGACATGGTGACCGTGCATCACGCGATTAGACACTTGGCGCCGTCACCCGCGTTATACCGGTGCTCAAATCTATGGCCGAACGCGGACGACAAACCCCGCACCGCCGGCACCGCCCTGATGGACTCAGTTATCCTTCTGCGGACTCTGTGCAGACTGGAACGGGTTCTGCCTTGCAATCTCGCGGAGACTAACGGTAGTTCGTGAACTGCAGGTCGACGTCGAGGTCCTTGCCCTTGAGGAGGGCGATGACCTCCTGGAGGTCGTCGCGCTTCTTCGAGCTCACGCGCAGCTCGTCGCCCTGGATCTGCGCCTTGACCCCCTTGGGTCCTTCGTCGCGGATGATCTTCGAGATCTTCTTCGCCTCGTCCTTGTCGATGCCCTCCTTGAGAGAGGCGTCGATGCGGTACTCCTTGCCCGAGGGGTAGGGCTCACCCGAGTCGAGGGACTTCAGGGAGATGCCGCGCTTGACGAGCTTCGATTGGAAGACGTCGAGGACGGCCTTGACGCGTTCGTCGCTGTTGGCCTTCATGAGGACGGCTTCGCCGCTCCACGCGATCGAGGCGTCGGTGCCACGGAAGTCGTAGCGGGAGTTGACCTCCTTCGCCGCCTGGTTGAGGGCGTTGTCGGCCTCCTGGCGGTCGACCTTGCTGACGATGTCAAACGATGATTCGCTGGCCATGGAAGCTCCTTCTTCAGGTGAGAGTGATGCCGGTCGGAACCCGTGCCTGGTCTGCAGACGAGTCTAGTCGAGAGGGGCCGGTGTGACCTGCGTCAACCGAGTTGGCAATCGCGACACGGGCCTAGTATTCTTCTTGAGTGCTCTTCGAGCGCCAACTGCGGCAGATTGCCCGAGCGGCCAAAGGGAGCTGACTGTAAATCAGCCGGCATTGCCTTCGCAGGTTCGAATCCTGCATCTGCCACGCAGACTCACAGGGCCCGATGTTCAGCGGAAACGCGTGAACATCGGGCCCTGTGGCGTTCTCTGCGGGCGTGGAATCACTTGCCGGTGGGCTGCACGTGTCGCAACCGTGTGGCGGCAATGATCGCAGTCAGCGCAGCGATGATCGCCGAGATGACAGCGGCAGCGTTGAGGCCGCTGCTGAACGCCTGCTGCGCTGCTTCGACCAGCGCATCACCGAGCTGGGCCGGCAACTCGGACGCGACAGCGAGAGCGCCGTCGACTCCGGATTCGGCTGTTGCCGCGGCCTCGTCCGGGAGGCCGTCGGGCAGGAGTTCGGAGATTCTCGACCGGTACGCGAACACCCCGATGCTGCCGATGATGGCCACACCCAGAGAGATTCCGAGGTCATTGGCCGTCGTCGCCAGGCCCGATGCACCGCCGGCCTTCTCCGGCGGCACTGATCCGACGACGAGGTCGGTCGTCAGCGCCATCGCGGGCGCCACTCCCGGATATGTCAGCGCGAAGCTGGCAATCACCAGGGCCAGTCCAGTGCCCTCATCCAGCTGCGTGAAGATGCCGTACCCGACCACCTGCGTCGCCAACCCGATCGCGATGACATTCCCCGGTCGGAATCGTCGGGCGAACACCGGCGCCAATGTCGAGACGACGATGAGCACAACCGCGGCCGGGAGGATCGCGAATCCGGCCTGTAGAGGCGACAGTCCCTGCACCGACTGAAGGTAGGTGGTGAACAGGGAGTAGACCCCTCCGAGCGCTGCCGCAGAGAGCATGAACACGATGAGGGCGGCGCTGACTGTTCTGTTGGCGAACAGCCGCACATCCAACAACGGTCGCTCGGCACGCAGCTGCCGGATGACGAACCACAGGCCCACCAGCGCTCCCGCGATCAGCAGGCCGATCGACGGGCCCGCGGGCTCCTGCGCTGCGAAACGCTTGATTCCGTAGATGATGGCCAACAGCGAGGCGACGAGGAGCACGGCACTGAAGAGGTCGATGCGGGCGTTGGGATCCCTGTGCTCAGGAAGGAGCAGGGGGGCACCGATCGCCACCAACACCATGACAGGGACGGCGACGAGGAAGGTCGCCTGCCAGCCGAAGCTCTCCAACAGGATTCCGCTGAGCAGGGGTCCCAGCGCGACACCGGCTGAAATTCCGCCCGCCCAGACGCCGATGGCAATTCCCCGTGCTTTGGCATCGGCGAACATGACGAAGATGAGGCCGAGAGTTGAGGGCACCATCATCGCTCCGAACAGCCCCAGCACGGCTCGCCAGGCGATCATCATGCCCGGATCGGTCGTCATCGCGGCCGCGATCGAGATCGCGCCGAACCCGATCGCACCAATGACCATGAGCAGCCGTTTGCCGACACGATCACCGACGACGCCCATGGCAACGAGGAATCCGGCCATGACGAAGCCGTAGATGTCGAGGATCCACAGCAGCTGAGTGCTCGTCGGCTCAAGGTCTATGGCCATGCTCGGCGCTGCCAGGAAGAGAATGGTGAGCATCATGAACAGCAGTGTCGACGGCAGGACGAGTGTCGCCAGCCCCCACCACTGCTTGGCTCCGGTGCGTGCCGGTGCCTGCGGGTCGCCGGTCATCGGGCACCCCCATAGCTGTGTCGTGAAGTTTTCATGATCAGTCCTCCTTCGATTCGGACGACGGGCCATTGGCCCCTGATAACTCATGCATCTGAGTACGAGTTATAACCGTGATACTATCTCATTCATTCCCGTACGAGTTAGTTTTCTGATCCGATTTCCGAGGTGAGCCGATGGCTGCGAAGAACAATGAATCCAAGCAGGCCAACCAGCGTGCCGACGCCCAACGCAATCGTGCGGCGATTCTTGCCGCAGCGCCTCGAGCGCTGCGGAAGAACCCGGATGCGTCGATCGCTGAAATCGCCGCGGAGGCGGGAGTGGGGAGAATGACGCTCTACGGGCATTTCAAGAACCGCGCCGAGCTCCTCGATGCCGCGCTGTCCGATGCTTTGGAGCGAGCCGAGGCCGTCCTGTCCGCAGTTGACATCGACGGCGAAGCGGCCGGGGCGTTCGCCCGCCTGATCGAACCGAGCTGGACGCTGCTCGATCAGGTGAGCACTCTGCTGGTGGCGGCTCAGAACGAGATCCCGGCCAGCCGAATTCGCGAGATGCACGAGAAGGCTGAGGCGCGATTGCGGGGGCTCCTTGAACGCGGTCGTTCTCAAGGAGCGTTTCGCAGTGATCTTTCCGTCGAATGGCTGCTCGCCGTCACCCACGCGGTGATGAACGCCGCTGCTGAGGAATCAGCAGCGGGCAGGCTCGATCCGAAGGAGGCGACTGGTTACATCGTCGCCGTTCTGCTCAGCGCATTCGCCGCGGACTGAGAGCTTGGAGTCCTCGCGGATCCGGGAGGGTGGCCGATGAAGCTCGTCAGATCGGTTTGACACAGCCGCACTGAGCCTCGCGCAGGGTGGCCTCGCCTCTGTTGTCGACTGCCGCACGCTCGTCGACCGAGCACACCCCGTCCGCGCCCCGATGGTTGGGCGCGTCGACTTCCGACCCTGTGCTGTCGATCCCGCTGGGTTCGGGGTCGGCCTCTTCGAGGGGGTGCGAGGGCCAGAGCAGAGGTGCCGTGATGGCTCCCGCGATGGTGAGCATTGCCAGCACGCTCCAGGCCCAGCCCAAGCCGAAGGTGGTGCCGAGCCAGCCGGCGATCGGGTAGGTGATCAGCCACGCAAGATGCGAGAGCGAGAACTGCGCAGCGAACGCAGCGGGCAGTCCCGAATCACTGACCGTGCTGCGGATGACTCGTCCGGTCGGGGTGACGATGAGAGCCATCCCGGCGCCGATGAGCACCCAGAGCGGCGCGGTGATCGCCCATTCCGCAACCGCGGAGAACGCCATGACGACTGCGCCGATCATGCTCACGGACAGGACCGCGGCACCGACGAACATGACCGTCCGATCGGCGACGCGGTCGAGGATCGGCGGAATCACAAGAGCCGCGATGAGAGTTCCCATCCCAGAAGCGGCGAGCATCCAGGCGACATCGGCCTGTGTGCCGCCGAGGATATCGCGGACATAATTGACTGTGTTGACCACTACGATCGACCCTGCACCGGCCACAGCGAAATTGAGTGCAAGGATGCCACGCAGCTGAGCGGTGGCGAAGAACGTCGCCGCCCCGGCAGACAGTCTGTCCCAGACCCGAGACTGCCCGGTGTCGGCGGCATTCGGGATGCGTGTGGACAGCACGAGGCCGGCGGAGACGATGAAGCCGATCGCTGTGCCGATGAAGAGCCAGTTGAACGTCATGAACGTCAGCGCTACCGCTGCGAGGACCGGGCTGAGGAGGCTCTCCATGGTGTACGCCACCTGAGAAGCCGACAGCGCACGGGTGTACTGCGACCTATCGGTCACGATGTCAGGGATCACAGCCTGAAACGTCGGAGTGAATGCCGCTGAGGCGGACTGCAGCACTCCCACGAGGACATAGATCTGCCACACCTCGGTGACGAAGGGCAGAGCGAGGACGACACCCGCCCGGACGACATCGAGGACAGTGAGGAAGGCTCTCCGCGGGAGCCGGTCGGCGTAGGCACCGGCGATGGGAGCGATGACGACGTACATGACCATCTTGATCGTCAGGGCCGTCGCGAGAACTGCCCCTGCGCTGGGACCGGAGAGGTCATAGGCCAAGAGGCCGAGCGCGACGGTGGCCAGCCCGGTGCCGAACAGGGCGATGATCTGAGCGCTGAACAGGTGCCGATAGTCGCGAATCGCGAAGAGCTTCATTGTGGGGCCTCCTGGAATCGGGCAATGGTGTGCGAGAGGTGGTGACAGGCGCGGTCCTGACGTGACGAGCCCCGGCCCGAGCCGGTGATCACCGTGGTCGGGCCGGGGCTCACTCAGCAGAGTTCACTGCCGGGTGTCAGCGAATCTGTAGCCGGCGCCTTCGACGGCGGCTTGGACGGCTTCATCGCTGACCGGCTGGTCGGCCGTGAGAGTGATCCCGCCGGTCGACAGGTCGACATCGACATCGGTGATGCCGGGAATCTGCTCGACGGCCTCGGTGATCTTGCCGGCGCATCCGCCGCAGGTCATTCCCTCAACCACGTAGGTGTTCGTGCTCATTGCTGTGGACTCCTTCTCTCGACTGGTTCCCAGTCGTTCTCGGTACTCATAGCCCACGGAAACCCTTGGGCGCGGGAGCGGGCGACGTCGGCGGCAAGGGGAAGGGCGCCACCGAACCCGTACTCCGTTGCAGGACTTCCGCTTGCGAAGAACACTATACCCCAGTAGGGTATAAATCAACTCGTACTCGGATGAACGATTTCGAGTGAGTTCAGGAAAGGACAGTGATGAGGGTGAGAATCAACGTCGATCGAGGGATCTGTGCGTCCAATGGACTGTGCGCACTCAGCGCCCCCGAGGTCTTCATGCTGGACGACGATCTCGTCCTGCACTACGACCAGCGTCCTGATGAGGTGTGGCTCGACGATGTCAGGGCCGCCATCGAGAGCTGTCCGGTTCGCGCGATCACCTTCGTGGAGTTCGGCGCCGGTGGGGGACAGCCATGAGTCGCTGCGGCTGGGAGAATCAGCGCGTCGTCATCGTCGGCAGCGGCCTCGCGGGGTCTCGCGCATCGACAGCACTGCGCAAGGCGGGCTTCAGTGGTCATATCACGATCATCGATGGCGATGGCGATGCTGATCATGATCGTCCTCCGCTGACCAAGGGCCTGCTCAAGGGCACGCAGCGGGAAGCCGACATCCGGTTCGCGCGGGCCGACAAGCCGACTGCTGACGCCTTCATCGCGAAGACTGTCGTCGCCTCCTCGATGCGCGAGAGGCGCCTGTTCCTCGACGACGATTCGACCATTCGCTTCGACGGGCTCATCATCGCCTCGGGTCTGCGTCCGAAGCGTCTCTCCCATGGGATGGGTTCCGCTGATGTGCCGAGCGTCCGCACTCTGCGTGACGCGCAACGGCTGCGTGCGACCCTGATGAAGGGGCGGGGGCGGTCGGTCGTCATCGGCGCCGGGTACATCGGCACCGAAGTCGCAGCCGCCGCCCGGTCGAGAGGTTGGCAGGTCGACCTCCTCGCTCGCACGGCCCAGCCGCTCGAGCATGCACTCGGGCGCCCGGTCGGTCAGTACATCGGCGACATCCACTATCGCCATGGAGTCAATCTCATGCCGGAGTGCACCGTGACGGAGGTCGCCAGGACCTCGGACGGCTTTCGCGTCGACGTCGACGGTCGGCGATCACTCGATGCCGAGCTCGTCGTCGCCGCAGTCGGCTCCCTGCCCAACGTCGACTGGCTCGCGGGGGACGATGTCCTCATCGACGACGGTGTGCGAACCGACAGCCGACTGCGTGTCCTCGACCGCTCTGGAAAGCAGTGGACTGCCGTGGTCGCCGCCGGTGATGTCGTCCGCTGGCCGCACCCGCTCTTCCCCGTCGAAACCGTGCGTGTCGAGCATTGGTCGAACGCCGCGGAGCAGGCCGCAAGCGCCGCGCGGGTCCTGCTCAGTGAGCTCGATGGGCGCGAGCACCCTGCCCAGCATGACCCCGTCCCCACGTTCTGGTCCGACCAGTACGACCAGAAGATCCTCGCCGTCGGAATGCCCCACCTCGCCGACCGCGTGGCCATCGCCGAAGGCAGCCCGGCTAGCGGGCGGTTCGTCGCCGTCTACACACTCAACGACTACCTCGTCGGGGCGGTCGGGGTCGGCAGTGCCTCGAGCCTGGCCCGTCATAGGCGGGTCATCGCCGAGGAGGGCGCGGCAATTCGCGCCGGAACCTTATCCCCTGGGCCGGGCCCAGGGCACTGATATCAGGGAGGAAAGAACATGAGCATGACGCCGGGATCCGAGGGCTCCACCCCTCCGACCGCAATCAAGGTCGTCGACGACGGACCTCTCCAGGTCAAGGGAACATTCCAGGTCACTGACGGCGGCGGTGGAATCTACGAGGTCCAGCACCGGGCGGTCTTCCTCTGTCGGTGCGGACATTCCGCTGCCAAGCCGTTCTGCGACGGCAGTCACAAGCGGCACGGTTTCACCGATGCCGGTCGTGCGGAGGATCACGGAGAGAAGGACTAGATTTATACCCTAGGGGGGTATAGTATCCATGAACCGAGCGAAGGGAGAGACGGGTGCCCACAATGGAGATCACTGCACCGAAGAAGGGCCGCTGGCCACGTGGCGGGAATGACCAGACTGGCGTTGACGCAACAGCGTGCAGAGTTCGGCTGCGCGACAGCGAAACGAGGAGGGTCTGATGCGCGCACCGGTGAAACTGACGCTCTTCGGCGTCGGCCTCGTCGTCCTCTTCGGCGCCGCCTCGGTCACGGCCAACGCCGTTGTACCGCAGGAAGTCGTCGACGACTGGACGAAGGGATCCGGCGACCATGCCGAGATGAACAGCGACGATGAAGCAGGGAGTGCTGACATGAATGGAGACAGGGGAATGGAAGGGATGGACCATGCCGGTGCGGGCATGGCGATGGGCTTGAGTCAGGCTGAGAACGGCTTTGCCATCGCCGGGGTGACAGCCCCGACCGAGACCGGCAGTGAGGGTCAACTGGCTCTGACGGTGACTGACACCACCGGTCAGGTCGTCACAGACTTCGAGAGGGAGCACGAGAAGGAGCTCCACCTCATCGTCGTGCGCGCCGATGGCCAGCAGTTCCGTCACGTCCATCCGACGATGGACCCGAACGGGCAGTGGACGATCCCATGGTCATGGGACGAAGCCGGAGAATACCGAGTCTTCGCTGATTTCGTGCCCGCGGGAGGGGACGGTCTGACCCTGTCGACCACAGTCTCCGTCAACGGGGACTTCACTGCTGCTCCGGCCGAGACAGAGGTCACGACCAGCGACGTCGACAGTTATGAGGTCTCAGTCGCCGGTGACCTCATCCCCGGGCAGAATTCCGCTCTGACACTGAGCGTGACAGACGGGGGCGCACCAGTCACAGCCCTCGAACCGTATCTCGGTGCATTCGGCCACCTGGTGGCGTTGCGCGAGGGCGACCTGGCGTACATGCACGTGCACCCAGAAGGCGAAGAGCCGGACCCGGACGATCTGTCCGGCCCCGACGTCACTTTCATGGCCAACGTCCCGACGGCTGGACGGTACCTGCTGTACTTCGATTTCCAGATCGACGGAACGGTGCGTTCTGCACCCCTCGTCCTCGATGCCGGCGACGAGGGTTCCACGGTGTCCCTTCCACGAGCAGACAATGCTCTCAACTCGCAGAGTGACGGTGATGACGATGAGCACAACTGAGGCCTCCGCGGCCGCTGGCCAGGATGTCGAACTCCAGATCGGAGGGATGACCTGCGCATCCTGCGCGAACCGCATCGAGAAGAAGCTCAACAAGCTCGAGGGCATCACCGCCAGCGTCAACTACGCGACGGAGAAGGCCAGTGTCACCACGCCCGACGGGTACGACCCGCAGCTGCTCATCGCCGAAGTCGAGAAGACCGGATACACCGCGAAGATGCCGGCTCCCAGAGCCGAGGGTTCCAGCGATGCTCCTGGTGAGGATCCCGAGTCAGTCGAGGACGCAGAACTGCGGTCACTGCGGAACCGCTTGCTCACCTCAGCGGTTCTGGCTGTGCCCGTCATTGCTCTGGCCATGATTCCGGCACTCCAGTTCGACTACTGGGGATTCGCGTCTCTCGTGCTCGCCGCTCCCGTGGTGATCTGGGCAGGCTGGCCGTTCCACCGTGCGGCCTGGATGAATCTCAAGCACGGTACGGCAACGATGGACACCCTCATCTCGGTCGGCACCACCGCGGCACTTCTGTGGTCGATCGTCGCCCTGTTCTTCGGCACGGCTGGCGACCGAGGGATGACCCACGCCTTCGAATTCACGATCTCCCGATCCGACGGGCTCAGCTCGATCTATCTCGAAGTCGCCGCGGGAGTGATCACCTTCATCCTCCTCGGCCGCTACTTCGAGAAACGATCGAAGCGACGCGCAGGAGCCGCTTTGAGAGCCCTCCTCGAACTTGGGGCTAAAGACGTCGCGATTCTCCGCGACGGCAAGGAGCAGCGCGTCCCGATCGAGGAGCTGGAAGTCGGCGACGAGTTCGTCGTCCGCCCCGGCGAGAAGATCGGTGCCGACGGAGTCATCGTGTCCGGGCGGTCGGCGATCGACGCTTCGATGCTCACCGGAGAATCGGTGCCCGTCGAGGTCACTGAGGGCGACACGGTCACCGGTGCCACAGTCAACGCGGGAGGCCGACTCGTCGTGCGCGCCACCCGCGTCGGCTCCGATACGCAGCTGGCACAGATGGCCAAGCTCGTCGAAGACGCCCAGTCGGGCAAGGCCGAAGTCCAGCGCCTGGCCGACCGCGTCTCAGGGGTGTTCGTTCCCGTCGCGATCGGCATCTCCGTGGTCACTCTCGGTGCCTGGATCGGAGCCGGATTCCCACTCGCGGCCGGGTTCACCGCCGCAGTGGCCGTGCTCATCATCGCGTGCCCGTGCGCTCTGGGGCTTGCGACGCCCACAGCACTGCTCGTCGGAACCGGACGGGGAGCTCAGATGGGAGTGCTCATCAAAGGTCCCGAAGTTCTCGAGTCCACACGCAAGGTCGACACCATCGTCCTCGATAAGACCGGGACGGTGACGACCGGCAAGATGACGCTGACCGGAGCGTACGTCGCCGACGGGGTCGAGCGATCTGAGCTGCTCCGTCTCGCCGGTGCCCTCGAAAGCGCCTCTGAGCACCCGATTGCCCAGGCGATCGCGGCGGGTGCATCATCGGAGATCGGTGAGCTCCCCGTGCCGGAGTCGTTCGGCAACGTCGAGGGGCGCGGAGTCCAAGGGATCGTCGATGGTCATGCCATCGTCGCCGGACGGGAGAGTCTGCTCGCTGACTGGTCGGTGCGCCTTGACGGTCGCCTTGCTGAAGCGAAGCGGAAGGCCGAAGCAGAAGGCAAGACAGCGATCGCCGTCGCCTGGGATGGAGCGGCGCGCGGGGTGATCGTCGTATCCGACCGGATCAAACCGACGAGCGTCGAAGCCGTCTCCCAGTTCAGGAAACTCGGTCTCACCCCGGTCCTGCTCACCGGCGACAATCGGGCGGTTGCCGAGCAGGTGGCTGCCGAGGTCGGCATCGACGAGATCTTCGCTGAGGTTCTGCCCAAGGACAAGGTCGATGTCGTGACCGATCTGCAGAAGAGGGGAAAGGTAGTCGCGATGGTCGGCGATGGCGTCAACGACGCTCCAGCCTTGGCTCAGGCCGACCTCGGGCTCGCGATGGGCACCGGCACCGATGTGGCGATCGAAGCCGCCGACATCACCCTTGTGCGCGGGGACCTGCGCGCAGCGGCAGACGCGATCAGGTTGGCGAGGAAGACGCTTGGGACGATCAAGACCAATCTGTTCTGGGCCTTCGCCTACAACACCGCGGCGATCCCGCTCGCTGCGTTCGGTCTGCTCAACCCGATGCTCGCCGGCGCGGCCATGGCGCTGTCCAGCGTGTTCGTCGTCAGCAACAGCCTTCGTCTGCGCGGCTTCAAGGGTCAGGCCGATGTTCGCGCGATGGAGGTGTCCGAAGCAGTCACCGACAGGGCTCCGCGCGATCCCGTCAGCGCCTGATCCACGCAGACTCACAGGGCCCGATGTTCAGCGGAAACGCGTGACCATCGGGCCCTGTGGCGTTCCCGCCCGGTTCTGTCATGACACCGACATCGGGGGACCCGCATTGTCACGCCCGGATCCCCCCACTACCGTGGAGAGCACCACAGTGGAGGGGGCAGCGATGGGAGCGAAGGAACCACCTCGGCGGATGAATTCGCTCGCCGACCGGGACGCGGTCGCGGAATCGGCGATCGACAAGGCCGTCAGACGCGGCGACTTCGACAACCTGCCGGGCATGGGCAAGCCGCTCAAAGGTCTCCACAGCTCCGAGGACCCCGACTGGTGGATCAAGCAGAAGCTCGACGCCGAGGACATCAGCGGCGTCGCCCCCGCCGCCTTCCAGCTGCGCAAGGAGAGCGCCGTCCTCGAGGACACGCTCGATGCATTCGCCAAGGAGTCGGATGTCCGCGACTATCTCACCGGGTTCAACGCCCGGGTGCGCGAAGCCGTCCTCGACCTCCGCACCGGCCCCCCGGTCTTCACCCCGCCCCGCGACATCGACGCCGAGGTGGTCTCCTGGCGACAGCGCCGCACCGCACTGCGCGCGGCAGCCGAAGCTGCGGCAGCAGACTCTGCCGCTGCTGAGGACCCAGCCCCCGCCGAGGAGCACATCGACCCTGATCAGCCCGGACGCCGACGACCTCGCTGGTGGCGTCTCCGCCGGAAGCGCTGAGTCGGGCGCCGGAGACCAGACCCTAGGCCAACCGCGTGATCGCGAGGTGGCTGAGGATCGCGGCCTGCTCGGTGAGCACCGTGTCGTCGAAGATGACGAACGGGGAGTGGTTGTCGCCCTGCTGCTCCGCCGGCACATCGGTGCGCCCGGCACCGAGCATCATGTACGTCCCGGGCACCTCGGCGAGGACGAAGGAGAAGTCCTCACTCGCCATGATCGGCTGCGCGACCACCTGCACCCGATCGTCGCCGAGGAGGTCGCGCAGCCGGTCGACAGCCCACGCGGTCTCGGCGGCGTCGTTGACGGTGACGGGATACTGGACCTCGAAGTCCACCTCGGCGGTGCACCCGTGGGCGGCCGCAATGCCCGTGGCCAGCTGCGTCGCCTGATCCCGCACGGTCTCCAGCGAGGCCTGCGAGAGCGTGCGCACAGTCGCCCCCAGCGACGCCTGCTCCGGGATGATGTTGACCGCCTCGCTGCCGCTCAGCTGCGTGACCGTGAGCACGACGGGATCGAAGAGGTCGACGCGCCGGGTGACCATGGTCTGCAGGCCGGTGACGATCTCCGCGAGCGCCGGCACCGGATCGACGGCCTGGGTCGGCTGCGAACCGTGCCCGCCGCGACCGTGCACCGTGACCTGCAGGACGCTCGACCCGGCCTGCAGGGTCCCCGGCTTCGTCGAGACGATCCCGCGCTCACTGGTGTTGACGTGCACGCCGAAGGCGGCGATCGCCCGTGACCCGGCCGCGTCGAGCACGCCCTCGTCGATCATCACCGACGCCCCGTTGAACCCCTCCTCGCCGGGCTGGAACATCGCGACGACATCGCCTCTGAGTTCGTCGCGGTGTGCCGCGAGCAGGCGCAGCGCTCCGACGAGACCGGCGGTGTGAAGATCGTGACCGCATGCGTGCATCGCCCCGTTCGTCGCCGCGAACGGCTCGGCGGTCGCCTCGGTGAGCGGCAGGGCGTCCATGTCCCCGCGCAGCAGGACCGCGGGTGCATCGGCACCGCGGTCCGGGTGGGTGCCCCGGAGGACGGCGACCACCGAGGTGGTTCCCGTTCCCGTCGTCACCTCGACGTCGAGGTCGGCGATCGCCTCGAGCACCGCGGCCTGCGTCCGCGGCAGGTCGAGACCGACCTCGGGGTGGGCGTGGAAGTCGCGCCGCAGCGCGGTGAGGTCGGGAAGGAGGACGGCCGCCTCGGCGAGGAGATCTCTCACAGCAGACCCACGAGGACGCTGGCGATGACGACGGACCCGGCGCTCACCGAGGTGAATCCGCCGACGAGCATCGGCGGGAGCATGACGTTGAGGAGGGCTTCCTTCTCATCGTCGTCGCGGGCGATCGACCGGGCGACCTCATTGGTGAGCAGGTAGTCGGCGGGGAAGCCGTACATCGCCGTCAGGGCCACGGACATGCCCAGCGGCGCCCGCCAGCGCAGCAGCTTCGTCGCGATGAATCCGCCGATGACGATGCCGGCGCCGCCGACGACGAGGATCGTCACGGTCGGCAGGAAGGCGCGGAGGACGTCCTCGACGGACGCGGTCACGAGCGGGGCCATGACGATCGCGATGACACCGGCCATCGCGATGCCGAAAGAGTTCGAGCGCTCCATCGCCCTGTCCGGGGACAGCCCGATCGCGGTGGCGAGGATGCCGAGGATGAGTGCGAGGATCGACGACGGGATCTGCGTGGGAATCGCGAGCAGGGTGGCCAGGGAACCGCCGACGAGGATGAGGAAGAGCATGAACAGCTGATTGTCGACGAGGTAGGACGGCAGGGTGATGAGCTTCTTCTTCGTCGCCGCCTCCTGTTCCTCCTCGTGGTGGGCCAGCGCCATCTCGTGGAGTTCGCCGCTGTCGCGCAGCTTCGTCGCATACCGGCGCAGGAGGAAGTTCGTCAGCGGCATCGACGGCAGCGACTGGAGCATGAGGACGAGCGCCGGGAGGACGATGATCGACGAGGCGGCGCCCGCGGCGGTCAGGCCCTCGGTCGTCAGGCTCGTGGCGACGATGCCGCCGGCCAGCGGGCCGGACCCGGCGACGAATGTCTCGAAGCCGAAGAGCGGCGCGACGATCGCGAGGATGAGGAGGACGGCGACGAGCATGCCGGAGACCGCGATGATGACCGAACGCCACTGCTTGAGCATGATGCGCAGGGGGATGAGCGTGCCCATGTGGAAGAGCAGCGGGGCGACGAGGATCGTGTAGATCTGGACGAGCATCGAGTCGTCGACGACGGATTCGGGCACGATGCCGATCTTCGCGAAGATGAAGACGCCGAGCATCGCGACGAGCAGGCTGGGAATGCGGGCCTTCGACCAGATCGAGACCAACTCGCCGAGGGCGATGAAGGCGAGGAGGATCGTGGCGGCGAAGATGGCCTCCATGGCGAACCTTTCGTCAAGCGACAGGGTGGTGGAGCGGTTGCGGACTGCGGTGGTGCGGTGTCGGATCGGAGAATCGCCATCCCGGATTCCGAGATGTTCACCGATTCTCAGAAGCGTACGTTACTCCTGGGCGGCGGGGATAGAGCACTGAGTATCCAGAATGCAAGACCGGCGATGTTCTCCGATTCGCGTGCGTGGCATGACTGCTTTGGAATTAGGGTGGAGGCATGAGCTTTCTCCAGTTCCTGCGCGAGCGGGGCATCACCGAGCGACCCGGCTCCGGCACGCGCCCGCTCGTCATCGCCCACCGCGGATATTCGGCCGTCGTTCCCGAGAACAGTCTGGCCGCCGTCGATGCGGCGAGGGCGCTCGACGTCGACTTCATCGAGGTCGACGCCTCGACGAGTGCCGACGGGGTCCCGGTCATCCTCCATGACCCCGACCTCGACCGGACGACGAACCGCAAGGGCCCGGTCGTCAAGCTCACGGCTGAGGAGCTCTCGTTCGTCGACGCGGGTTCGTGGATGGGGCCGGGGTTCATGGGCATCCGGATCCCGACGCTCGCGGCGGTGATGCGCGACATCCAGCACCGAGGCGGCGAACTCCTCCTCGAGCTCAAGGGGGAGTGGTCGCCGGGGGCGGTGGCGAGGATCTCCGAACTCGTCGTCGAGACCGGCACCGCCGATCGCATGGTCGTCCAGGCGTTCAACACCGACACGCTGGCCACATGCCGGGACCTGCTGCCGATGGTCACCCGGTTCCTCCTGCGCATGGTGCCCCGGCCCGAGGACATCGCCACGGCCCGCAGCCTCGGTGCGGTGGCGATCAATCCGTCGTTCAGGGGATTCTCGCTGCGGAAGTCGATCGTCAAGGAGATCCGGGACAACGACCTCGGGGTGTTCGTGTGGACGGCCGATGAGATGAACGAGTGGCGGGAACTCCTCGACGCCGAGGTCGACGGGATCATCACGAACCATCCGGGCCGGCTCCAGGGGTTCCTCGCGGGTCGGTTCGACCCTGTGAAGTAGGCGTCCGAGCGGGTTCGAGCGGCGGCCCCGATGGTACTGCGGTTCCGGCGCGAGCCGGGGACGGGCGTGGGCGAAGCTGCCTGTGAGTGAGGTCACCGGGGACGGATTTGCTCCGGTCGCGCAAACCCGTGTAAATTCTTACCTGTTGCCCCGATAGCTCAGTCGGCAGAGCATCTCCATGGTAAGGAGAAGGTCAAGGGTTCGATTCCCTTTCGGGGCTCTCGTGCCGCGTGAAAACCGCGGCGCTTGATTCGAGGCGCGGTAGCTCAGCTGGTTAGAGCGCACGACTCATAATCGTGAGGTCGGGAGATCGAGCCTCCCCCGCGCTACTCGATAAGCCCCTCACCTGGGAGATTGTTCCGGGTGGGGGGCGTTTTCAATTCTCGGCCACCGCCGAGCGGGGGAGCGGGCCGGCGTCCCGGGCGGCCCTCGATCGACAGGGCGGCCCCTCGATCAACAGTTCGCGTGAAAATGTCGTCCCCAAAGGCGCGATTTTCACGCCAACTGTTGAATGAGCGGCCGCGGCGTCGCCGGAGCGGTGATGAACACGCCAAGTGTTGAACGAGCGGCGGGATACCGGTGCGGAGTGCGGCCCGGCCGTCCGTTCACACGCGACTTCGTCCGTTCGCGTGGCTGTTCGCTCACCCGATCGCTAACCCGGACGCCCGCCTACCTCTGCAGTTTCGCGTTCGTCAGCGTGAGCAGGCTCTGCAGGCCCGCCTCGGTGCCGGGCCAGTGCTTCTCGATACTCTCCATGCCCGCATGGCGGATCGCGAAGCGCAGGACGAGAACGACGGAGATCGCATCATCGGCGTACCCGAGCACCGGGATGAAGTCGGGGACCAGGTCGATCGGCAGCAGCAGGTAGGCGAGCAGCCCGCCGAGCATCCACCGTGTGCCGGTCGGTGTCTGCGGATCCGCGGCCAGACGCCTGATGAGGCGGACGACGTCGGGGACGAGCCGCACGATCTCCCGCCAATTCACGGTCCTGCCGAGGCGCCGCTGCTGGACCCACAGGGTGACGATGAGGGCGATCCAGAGCACGAGCAGTCCCGCGATGACCGAGAGGACGATGACGAGCCAATCTGGCACAGTGCGCTCCAGGAGTGAGGACGGGCGGTTCAGGCAGGCGGCCTCGGCCACGTGCGCGAGTCTGCCGAGCCCGTCAGCGAGTCTAAGGTGTCACCGGTGGCTCCGCATATGCGCGCGTCATGCGCGCGAGCAGGAAGAGCCACGCGAAGAGCACCCCGCGCTTGAGTGGCTTGTGGGAAGATGGGCAACCCACAATCTGCTACCAATGATGTAAGCGAAGAGATCACCGTCACCTTCGCACCAGTCGAATGAAACGGAATGAGATGAGAGCAGACGAAACTGTTCATTCTGAAGGGGCGTGCATTGATGACTCGCCGACCTACCGCGTCAACTTCTGGGAGCGGTCCGGGACAGAAGCGTGGAACCTCGAAGCGTTTGTGCTCGCAGATGCCAGAGATCTCCACGAAGTCCTCGACTGGATCAGCAACAACGAGAGAGGGCGCCGCGTAGAACTGTTCGTCGAACTCGAAGGCGAACCGTTCACATCGTTGGACACGCCGAGGAAGACGGATCTCATCCGCTTGTCTGGATCCGACGCGAACGATGGCGATACTGCGTTCACTTTCGGTGCTGTCCCCGAATAGAGTCGTCCATTCCAGCAACATCGATGGAGTCCATTGGTTCCTCACCTGTGATGATGATCCGGGTGAGGGGCTCTTTCATGCCCCTGCTTCGAGCTTCCCCGATACGCAACAGGCTCGATCAACAGTTGGCGCTAAAAACTGGACCCCGAAGGCGACATATTCATGCCAAGTGTTGAATGAGCGGCCGGTGAGTCGCCGAAGCAGTGACGATCACGGCAAGAGTTGAACGAGCGGCGAGAGGTTGAATGCGCGGCGTGAGTCTAAGCCGTCACCGGCGGCTCCGCATATGCGCGCGTCATCCGCGCGAGCAGGAAGAGCCACGCGAAGAGCACTCCGGCAGCCATCGTCTCCATGCCTGTGAGGTTGTAGTAGCCCAGCGGCACCCACAGCGCGATGGCCACCGCGATCGCGGCGATGACCGTGAACGACGTCGCCGTGAAGTCGCGGGGGAGACCGGGGACCATCCGGAGCAGGGTGAGGAAGAACGCGACGAAGGCTGCGACCATCCCCGCCCCCGCGCTGACGTGCACGGGGAAGTTCACGGCGTCGGGCACCATCCCGACGACGATCATGCAGATCCCGATCGCCGCGAACTCCCACGTCAGCACGGTCACGCGCCCGGGCTCCCGGATGCCGCGGTGCCGCAGCCCGAGGTCGATGTCGCGGCCGATGAAGTTCGCCAGCGTCGTCAGCAGCAGACCGGTGATGAGCAGCGAGACGTTGAACTGATACCCGTTGACGCCGGTGTCGTTGCCCAGCCGCGAGAAGTGGAACTGCCACCACGTCGCCTCCGGGGACTGGATCATCGACGCCAGCGTGCCCATGAACAGCCCGGTGACGACGAGACCGACGACGACCACGCTCGTCACGTCATCGCCGATGACCACGGCGAAGTACGTCATCACCGAGGCGGCCGCCCCGGCCAGGGCGGCCCCGCCGAGCCAGTCGACTTCGAGGCCGAGGAAGCCGAGCTGGAAGACCTGGAAGATCGCGTGCATCGCGATGTTGGCGACGAGCGCCACCGCCGAGGTGAGGGCGAGGAGATCGAGGGCGCGTTTGACCAGCGGCAGCCGTCGTCGCCACGCCAGCTCCTTCCGCCGGCCGGCGAGGAGATACGACAGGCCGAATCCCAGTCCCGCCGTCAGCGCCGTCCACCATCCCGTCAGCGCGCCGAGGGAGTCCTCCCCGCCGAGCGGAATGGTCTCACCGCGGATCGAGACGCCCACTCCGACCGCGACGACGACGAACGCGATGATCGACAGCCGCGTCGCCAGGGATTCGAGCCGAGTGCGCGAGGAGCGCCCGGGCCGTGTCGTCAGTGTCCTGACCGACCGCGAACCGTCGGCTGAGGTCAGGAGCCGGGGACCGCCTCGGCGAGGATCGGAGTCACCCATCGTCGTCACCGGCCAGCCGGCGAACGAACCGGCCCTGCTCGGGCGTGTAGCCGAGGGCGGTGACGAGCTCCGAATCGACCTCCGTCGTCATCTGCGCGACATCGGCTCCGCGGTTGCGGCCCTGCTCATGCGCCCACGCGAGCATCGCCTCCCCGAGCCCGTACGAACGGGCGCGGAACCCGGCGATCTCCAGTCGCAGCGCCCCGCCGTGGGAGAACCCCGGCACGAACGTCAGCTGCATCGTCCCGGCGACCTCGGCGCGCTCATCGCGGACGACGGCGAGATAGTGGGCGCGATCCCGAGTGATCGCGGCATGGAGCCGGTCGAGCACCTCGGCGCCGGGAGCATCGCCGTCCAGGAGAGTGAGGATCGCGGGCACGTCACCGCGGCGGGCCCGTGAGACGCGGAACTCCTCGCCGGCCACGCGCAGGGCGTCGCCTGAGGAGGTCGCGGCGATGTCCTGCATCCGGGCGACGAGCGCATCGAGCCACCCGCCGACGTTGGCACGGGCCTGCTCGGAATCGGGGTACCGGCAGCGCAGGTGGAGGCCGTTCTCGTCGAGGATGAACCACAGCATCACCCCGTCGGTGCGGATCGTCGCGCCCACGTACTGGGCGTCGAGTCCCGTCGAGTCGATGCGCACCGGCAGCCTGCGCAGGTCGAGCCAGGAGATCGCGAACATCCCCGGGGCCTCGGGCATGCCGCCCCACGGTGCGAGGACCTCGGCGAGGGGATGGGAGCCGAGGTCGATGGCCTCCCGCACCGCTGCCGCGCTCGCCCGCGGGGCCGGGTCGGTGATCTCGAGGACCGAGTTCGTGATGAACCAGCCGACGGCGTCGTTCCAGCGCTCCTCATACCGGCTGTGGACGGGGAAGACCGCGCGCAGCGGGCCTCCGCCGACCTCGCGGGTGATCTCCGCCATCGCCGAGAGCGCCAAGGTCAGCGTCGAGACACCCTCGGCCCGGGCCTCGGCGGAGAACGCCGCCGAGGAGTGGACGTCGAAGACATCGCGGACGACGACCCGCTCGAGGTGCGCGGTCGAGTCGCCCAGGGGGAGCGGGAAGCGGGGCATGAAGCCACCACCGGCCTCGAGGATCTCCCGCCACCGGGAGCTCACCCGCTCCGGCGGGGGTCCCGGTTCGGACAGGGCCAGGGTGTGCTCGTAGAACGCCGGGGCAGGACCGAGATCGGGGTCCTCGCCGACGGCGATCGCCGAGAGCGCGGAGAGGAGATCGCGGGCGATGACGAGCATCGACCACATGTCGACGTGCGCATGATCGGCCCCGATGATGACGGTCGACCCGGCCGCGGTCTCGAGCACGCAGAGGCGGTGGGAGGGCCGGGCGAACGGGGTGCACGCCTCATCGAGGACGCTGCGCAGGGCGCTGTTGACGGCCTCGCCCTGGGCGATCGCATGCTCACGCCAGCGCCCTGAGAGGAGCTCGACCTCGGCCAGACCCACCTCGTTGTCGTCATCGGTGAAGAACGCCGTGCGCAGGGTGCCGTGCCGCTGCATGACCGCCCACCAGGCGACGGCGAGAGCATCGCGGTCGACATCGCCGGGCAGGCGCAGCGAGAGCGCCATCCACGATCCGGGGCGCGCTCCGGCGGCCACATGCCGCTGCTGGTCGAACGAGATCGGGCGCCTGCGTCCGAGCGGCCCGGTCACGACGTCGTAGCCGTAGAGGCGGCCGAACGGGAGGTTGAGGTGAGACACGTTGGTCAAACGCATGTCGCTACTCTAACGTGAGAGCCACGGCAGGGAGCCGCAGGTGGGGAGGTCTGGTCCGTGATGTCGAGACATGCCGTCGACGGTGCCGACATCGCCGCCGAGCTCAGCGACGAGGGCGGACGAGCTGTCGTCCAACTCCACGGTCTGACGTCGTCGCGAGCTCGCGACCGCGTGCTCCACCTCGACCTCGGCGTCGGTCTCAGCGGCACCCGTCTGCTGCGCTATGACGCGCGCGGCCACGGGGAATCGACCGGCCGGAGCGCGGCCATCGACTATCGCTGGTCCCGTCTGGCCGTCGACCTCCTCACGCTTCTCGGCCTCCACTTCCCCGGGGAGACGGTTCACGGCGTCGGCCCGTCGATGGGCGCCGCCACCCTCCTCCACGCCGCGGTGGCCGACCCGCGGCGCTTCTCCGGTCTCACCCTCGTCGTCCCGCCCACGGCCTGGCAGACGCGTCCGGCGCAGGCCGAGGTCTACCTCGAAGCGGCCGACCTCGTCGCCGGCGGCGGCTTCGCCGAGTACCTGGCCGTCGGGGCGAGCGCCGTCCGACCCCCTGCGCTCGCCGACGCACCGGAGACCACTCCGCAGGTTCCCGAACGTCTCCTGCCCGCAGTGCTCCGCGGGGCCGCGGCCAGCGACCTGCCCGCCACCGAGGCGCTCGCCGGGGTGGAGACGCGCACGACGATCCTCGCGTGGGCCGATGACCCCGCCCATCCGCTCTCCACGGCCGAGGCGCTCCACGCCGTGCTTCCGCACTCCGAGCTCATCATCGCCCGGACACCGGCCGACCTCGCTGAGTGGCCGGGGGTGCTCGCCGCCGATGTCGCGCGCCCGACCCTGTGACGCCCGGGGCCACCGGGACTAGGCTGATGGCCGTGAGCGGGACTCGCAGCCTGAAGTGGGCTGCGAGCCGACTGCGGAGGAGATCGACGATGATCGACACACGTATGAGGGACTGGCTGCTCGACTCCGATCCGGCGCTGCGCTGGCAGGTCGAGCGCGACCTCCTCGGAGCCGACGAGGACACCTGGCAGGCCACCCGGGCCCGGGTCGCCACGGAGGGGTTCGGGCGCGACCTGCTCGCGCGGCAGGACTCCGACGGGCAGTGGGCCGGGGGTGCGTTCTTCCCCGCCGGCTTCAGGGGCGAGGGTCCGCAGCCGTGGACAGCGACGACGTGGGCGCTCAAGGACCTGCGCGAATGGGGCATCGACGCCGAGGTGCTCGCCGGGACCGCGGAGAAGCTCGTATCCGTGCGGTGGGAGTATGAGGACCTGCCCTACTGGGGCGGGGAGGTCGACGTGTGCATCAACGCGTGGACCCTGTCGAACGGTCTGTGGCTCGGAGCCGACGTCGACGGGATCGCTCAGTGGTTCCTCGACCATCAGCTCGACGACGGCGGGTGGAACTGCGAATGGGTCGAGGGCTCGACTCGGTCGTCCTTCCACTCGACCCTCAACGCGCTCGTCGCTCTCCTCGACTATCAGCAGCGCACCGGTGATGTCGCACGCGTCGCGCAGGCGCGTGCCGCGGGGGAGGAGTATCTGCTGACACGCGAGCTCTACCGGCGCCTGGGCACCGGCGAGCCGTATTCGGTGAACGCGTTCAGTCTCGCGCATCCGCGGCGCGCGTACTACAGCATCCTCGCCGCCGCGGACTACTTCCGCGACGTCGCGCTCACCGACGGGACGCGGCCGGACCCGCGTCTGGCCGACGCGATCGAGCGCATCCGGGACCAGCGCCAGCTCGACGGCACGTGGCTGCAAGGACACCGGCTGGCCGGCGACGTCTGGTTCCACGTCGACGCCCCCGCAGGCGAACCGTCGAAATGGGTGACCCTCCAGGCTCTGCGCGTCCTCGACTGGTGGGACGCCGCGAACGCTCCCGGGGCCGTTGACAACCCAGCCCCCGCGACTCCCGCCTGAGCCGCGCAGCGATCCCTCACCGAACCCCCATCATCCCGGCCTGTCATGAGAATATTCGAAAAAATCTTGAGGCTTCGAAAGTTCTCGTGTAGAACTGATGTCACGCGACAACGCAGTCGACTCAGGAGGGCATCATGCCGGAGAGCACCACCAATGAGCACATCGTCGTCATCGGCGGCACCCGCGGCCTCGGGCTCGAGATCGCCCGCGCCGCCGTGGCCCGCGGGGACCGGGTCACGGTGACCGGTCGGGACCCGCAGCGCAACGCGGAGCGCGCGGCCGAACTCGGGGAGAACGCGAGCCACGGAGTCTGCGACCTCACCGACTGGGCGTCGCTCAAGGCCTTCTTCGACTCCGTCGAGGGGCCGATCGACCACCTCGTCCTCGTCGCCCTCGACCGCGACAACAATGACATCAGGGACTTCCGACCCGACGACAGCGCCCACACCTCGCTGATGAAGAACGTCGGCTATGCGACGAGCGTCCACTACGCTCTGCCGAAGCTCGCCGCCGAGGGATCCGTCCTCATGTTCAGCGGCCTGTCGATGTGGCGGCCGTTCCCGGGTTCGACGACGATCTCCATGGCCAACGCCGGAGTCGTCGGCCTCGCCACCTCCCTGGCCGTGCAGATCGCACCGGTGCGCGTCAATGTCATCACGCCCGGGGTCGTCGGCGGCACGGACGCCGTCGACAACGCGGACCCCGTGCGCGCCGACGCCTATGAGGCCGCGCGCCAGCGCACCCCCGGCAAGCGCCTGCCGACCCCGGACAACATCGTCGATGCGTCCTTCGCGCTCATGGACAACCGCGGCATCAACGCCGCCAACCTCGTCGTCGACTCCGCGATGCACACGATCTGAGCGGCAGGAGACGACCACCATGCGAATCGAGACCACCGATGTCCTCGTCGTCGGCGCCGGCCCTGCCGGGCTCACCGCCGCTGCGTGCCTGGCCAGGGACGGCATCGACGCCATCACCGTGAGCAAGTTCCCGAGCACCGCGCACACCCCGCGGGCCCACATCACCAACCAGCGGGCGATGGAGATCTTCCGCGACCTCGGCATCGAGGACGAGGTGCTCGCCGCCTCCCTGCCCGGAGACGGCATGGGCACGAACGTCTTCGCCACGAGCGTCGCCGGCCGTGAGCTCGCCCGGATGGACGCCTGGGGGAGCGGACCGGCACGTCGCGCCGACTATGCCAACGCCAGCCCGAGCTCGATGTGCAACATCGGCCAGCACGACCTCGAGCCGATTCTGCGCCGGCGGGCTGAGGACCTCGGCGGCGACCTGCGGTTCTCCACCGAGCTCGTCGCGATCAGCCAGACCGCTGACCACGTCGAGGCCGAGATGCTCGATCGTGCGACCGGTGAGCACTACCTCGTGCGGGCGCAGTACGTCGTCGCCGCCGACGGCGGTCGCAGCCTCATCGCCGAGGAGCTCGACTTCCCCTTCGAGGGAGAGACCGGTCTCGGTTCGGCGATCAACATCTGGATCGAAGCCGACCTCGAGAAGTATCGCGCACACCGCCCCGGAGCGCTCTTCTTCACGATCCAGCCCGGCCGTGACTTCTGGCTCGGGGCCGGCACCTTCGTCACCGTGCGACCGTGGACCGAATGGGTGCTCATCGTCGTCTACGACCCCGAGACGGAGACGATCGACACGAGCGAGGACGGACTGCAGCAGCGCATCGGCAAGGTCATCGGCGATCCCAGCGTCGACGTGCGGATCAAGGGCGTGAGCGAATGGCAGATGAACCACCTCGTCGCCTCGACCTACCGCCGCGGACGCGTCTTCCTCGCCGGGGACGCCGCCCACCGGCACCCGCCGGCCAACGGCCTCGGCAGCAACACCTCGGTGCAGGACGGGTACAACATCGCCTGGAAGCTCGCGCACGTCGTCACCGGCCTCGCCGGACCCGACCTGCTCGACACGTATGACGCCGAACGCCGGCCCGTCGGCCGCCAGGTCGTCGACCGGGCCCTGGCGAGTGTGCAGGCCTTCGGACAGGTGCCCTCGGCCTTCGGCTGCCGGATCGGGCAGACCGATGCCGAAGGGCAGGCCGCACTCGACGAGTTCTTCAGCGACACCCCGGCCGGGGCGGCGAGCCGCAGTCACCTCGACGATGTGCTTGCGCAGAACGAGTACCACTTCAACGCCCACGGTGTGGAGCTCGGTCAGCGCTACGTGTCGACGGCGGCCGTCACCGACGGTGAGCCGATGCCCGCCTACACCCGCGATGCCGAGCTCTACTACCAGCCGACGACGTGGCCTGGCGCCTATCTGCCGCACGTATGGGTCGTTGCGGACGGGCGGAAGGTCTCGACCCTCGACCTCACCGGCGGCGGGGAGTTCACCCTGCTCACCGGGATCGGCGGCAAGGCGTGGGAGGCCGCCGCCGAGGCGGTGTCCGCCGACCTCGGCATCCCGCTGCGCATCCGGTCGATCGGTCGCGGTGAGGACATCGACGACGCCTACGGCGCGTGGGCGAGGGCCCGCGAGGTCGGCGACGGCGGGGCCGTGCTCGTGCGGCCCGACCGCTACATCGGGTGGCGGGCCCCGGACATGGTCGCCGACCCGGCGGCCGCCCTGCGGGAGGCCGCCGCCGCAATCCTCTCCCGCTGACCGCACCACCTGTCCACCAGCAGCTCAACCGTTAGGAGACACCATGAACACAGGACTGCTGCTCTTGCGCGGCGTCGTCGGCGGACTCATCCTCGGGCACGCCTCGCAGAAGGCCTTCGGGCTCTTCGGCGGGGGCGGACCCGAGGGCACCGCGCCGATGTTCGAGAAGTGGGGCTTCGTCCCCGGGAAGTCGATGGTCAAGCTCGCCGCGACCACGGAGTCCGTCGGCTCCGGGATGCTCCTCCTCGGGGCCGGCACGCCGCTCGGTGCGGCGATGGTCAGCGGCACCCTCGCCGTGGCCGCCTCGGTGAATGCGAAGAACGGCCTGTGGGCGATGAAGGGCGGGTACGAACTCCCGCTGCTCTACGCCGCCGGTGCCGGGGTCCTCGGGTTCACCGGGCCCGGTGAGTACTCCGTCGACGGTGCGCTCGGGCTGACGAAGAGGTACGGCGTCGCCAGCGGACTCGCCTCCCTCGCTCTCGCCGCGGTGCCTGCGACCGCGTTCATCGTGTGGTCGCAGCGCAACCGCGCCGAGGCGGAGGCTGAAGAGGCCAACGAGGAGACCGTCCCCGCGAACTGACGAGCGGGCGCGTCGCGGATCCGGCGGCGCGCCCATTCGTGTGCCCGAGAAACCGCCGCTCACCCCTGGGTGCGGGGCAAAGGGGACGAGAGCCCCTCGGAGAGGATCTCCGCGGTCGTCGCATAGTGCGCGCGCAGCGCCTCGGTCGCGGCGTCGACGTCGCCGGCCAGCGCCGCCTCGAGGATCGCACGGTGCTCGTCGATGCCGTCGCGCTTGGGCTCCCGCTGCACCGCCCAGCGGCGGTAGAGAGCGGTGGCATCCCGCAGCGACTCGGTCATCGCGAGCAGTCGGGGGCGTCGGCAACCGGCCAGCAGGGCCGCGTGGAAGGCCGTATGCGCCTGCTCCCACTCATCGGACATCGTCCGCGGCGCATCGGGCGCCGTCATCGGCGTGCGCTCGAGGCGGTGATGGGCGGCGACGAGATCGGATTCCCAGTCGACACCGCCGTGCTCGATCGCCCCGCGCAGGGCGAGGAGTTCGAGGTCGATGCGGGTGTCGGTGAGATCGCAGAGATCCTCGGCCGTCAGCGGCATGACGCGGAAGCCGACCATGGGCTCGGCGACGACGAGCCTCTGCTCCGTCAGCCGCGTCAGACACTCCCTGATCGCACTCACGCTCGCACCGTAGCGCTGCCCGAGATCGGCGAACTTGAGCTTCTGTCCGGGCGCGAAGACGCCGCCGAGGATGTCGGCGCGGATCTGTCCGTGCACCTTGTCGGTGCTCGCCCGTTGACGTGACATGGAGCTACTCTAGCCTATATTCGCATATCAGGGTGTTTTTCGAACAAACTCGGTGCGCGAACCACTCCCAGCTTAGAAGCTCACGTCGTCCTTGTTGAGTCCCGGGAACAGCACCTCGTACTTCACCATCGCATCCTTGTGGTCGATGAGTTCGACCGTGCCGAAGTACGTCATATCCTTGACGACGACGTCACAGGGCTCGAAGCCGCTCCACGCCGAGACCTCCATGTCCGTGTCGCACGTGGCCTTCTCGACCTCGAGGTCGAACTTGTTCCTGAAGAGATCGACGAGATCGGCTTCGAGGGAGGCCGCGGGGATCGTGCCGTTGCCGTCGGCGTCGATGTCCATCCCCTCGTCGCTCGCCCACGACTGGGCGCGGGCGGAGTCGGCGAAGGCATCCTCCGACGGAGCCGCCTCCGTCGACTCCGACGGTGCCGCCTCCGACGACCCCGGCTCGGACGAACTCGGCGCGGTCGACTCCGCTGCGCTCGGATCCGCCGAGGATGGCGCGCCGTCGGCAGGCGCGTCGCGATCCCCACCGGCTCCGCAGCCGGACAGGCCGAGGCTGAGCGCCAACACGGACGCGGCGACGACGGTGCGCATCCTGGCAGCCGTGCCGGGGGCAGTGAGCATGGGGGACATCGGGACTCCTCGAGTGGGGTGACGGGGTGGGTCTGACGCCATTCTCGCCGCGGCACCCCGCACCCGCGGGCCTGACGATGTGCGCATTCTGCGACATCGGTGTCCGACCCGACGCAACCACCGCACGACGCAGTGCGCCGACGACACTGTGCGACCACGACGCAGTGCGCCGACGACACTGTGTGACGTCGGCGTTGACCGCGCGAGTCCCGGCTTGGCACGATGAGACGATGCCCACCCCTGCGCTCGGTCTCATCTCCCACGGCACCTCGTCCCCGGAAGGGCAGGCGGTCATCACCGCCCTCGCCGAGGCGGTCGCCGCCGACGTGCGGCAGCGCGGGATCGCCGACACCGTCATCCTCGGGCACGTCGACGTGCAGACCCCGGATGTCGCCGAGGTGCTCCGCCGTCTGCCCGCCGACCGACCGAGCGTGCTCGTCCCCCTTCTCCTCTCCCCGGGGTATCACGTCCACGTCGACCTCGCCGAGGCGGTCACCGCCGCAGGCGGCCCCGCCCCGGACCATTCCGCCCCGGACAATGTCCTCCCGGACGGCACCGGTCCCGCGTCCACGGCGGTGCGCGACATCCGCGTCGCCGGCACCCTCGGGCCCGACCCGCGGCTCGCGGAACTCCTCGCACAGCGTGTGGGGTCCCTGGGTGCCGACGACGAGGTCGTCCTCGTCGCGGCCGGCTCGAGCGACGAGCGCGCCAACGACGCGAGCCGAGCGGTCGGGCGCCTGCTCGCCGACCGCCTCGGCCGGCCCGTGCAGACGGCGTTCCTCGCCGGAGAACACGACAATCTCCGTGACATTGTTGAGCAGAAGAGCCACCTCGGTGAGCGCCTCGTCGTCGCCAACCTCCTCCTCGCCCCCGGCTACTTCGACGACCTCGCGACGCGCCTTGTCGGCGGTGCCGGCGGACGCCTCGCCGACCCCCTGCTTCACAGCACTTCACCAGCTTCGCCGCTGCTCGTCGACATCGTGCGCGACCGCATGATGGCAGTCCTCTGAGGCTGCGTCAAGCCCCGGATCAGGAAACGTCTTCCGCTGTCGCGGACCGTCATATGTCGAAACATGACGGGCTTTGGCCATCCTAATTTGTTGAGCAATTCTGTTAGCCTGTAGCGTGACTGACCAAGCAATCGCACCAGCATGGGGAGTTGGCTATGTCCACAGATGTGGAGCAGCGCGGCGCAAAGCCCGCAGGCAAGGCCGCAGCGCGACCGAAGAAGTCCAACGGACAGTGGAAGATCGACGGTCACGAACCGCTCAACAAGAACGAAGTCGACAAGGCCGAGGACAACGGCCTCAACGTCCGCGCCCGGATCGAGGAGATCTACGCCAAGGGCGGGTTCGCCTCGATCGACCCCGATGACCTCCACGGTCGCTTCCGCTGGTGGGGTCTCTACACCCAGCGCAAGCCCGGCATCGACGGCGGCCGCACCGCCACCCTCGAACCGCACGAGCTCGAGGACGAGTACTTCATGCTCCGGGTCCGCATCGACGGCGGCAAGCTCACGACCGAGCAGTTGCGGACGATCGCCGACATCTCGAACGACTTCGCACGCGGGTCTGCCGACCTCACCGACCGGCAGAACATCCAGCTCCACTGGGTGGCCATCGAGGACGTCCCGGAGATCTGGCGCCGCCTCGAAGCGGTCGGTCTGCAGACGACCGAGGCCTGCGGGGACGTCCCGCGCGTCATCCTCGGCTCGCCGGTGGCCGGCATCGCCGCCGACGAGCTCATCGACCCGACCCCGGCGATCGAGGAGATCTCCCGTCGCTACATCGGAGATCCGAGCCTCGCGAACCTGCCGCGCAAGTACAAGACCGCGATCACCGGTCACCCCAGCCAGGACGTCGTCCACGAGATCAACGACTGCTCGTTCGTCGCCGTCGAACACCCCGAACACGGCATCGGCTACGACCTCTGGGTCGGCGGTGCCCTGTCGACCGTGCCCCGCTTCGCCGAGCGCCTCGGCACCTGGGTCGCCCCCGACCAGGTCGTCGAGACCTGGCTGGGCGTCACGGAGATCTTCCGCGACTACGGGTATCGCCGGCTGCGGAACAAGGCGCGCCTGAAGTTCCTCATGGCCGAATGGGGTCCGGAGAAGTTCCGCGAGGTCCTCGAGACCGAGTACCTCGGCTACCGACTCGCCGACGGTCCCGCCCCGGACAAGCCGCTGACGGCCGGTGACCACGTCGGCGTGCACCGGCAGGCCGACGGGAAGTACTACATCGGGGTGAGCCTCATCGCCGGTCGGGCGTCGGGCACCCTGCTCGGGCAGATCGTCGACCTCGCGGAGAAGTACGGCTCGACCCGGCTGCGGACGACCCCGCACCAGAAGATCCTCCTCCTCGACATCGCAGAGGACGACATCGACGACGTCGTCGCCGGTCTCGACGCCCTCGGGCTCTCGAGCCGGAAGGACCTCTTCCGCCGCTCGACGATGGCCTGCACCGGCATCGAGTTCTGCAAGCTCGCGATCGTCGAGACGAAGCAGACCGCCGCCGATGCCGTCGCGCAGCTCGAGGCCCGTCTCGCGGGCATCGACCTGCCCCACCCGATCAGCCTCCACCTCAACGGCTGCCCGAACTCGTGCGCCCGGATCCAGACCGCCGACATCGGCCTCAAGGGTCAGCTCGTCACCACCGAGGACGGCACCCAGCAGCCCGGCTTCCAGGTCCACGTCGGCGGGGGACTGGCCTCGCAGGACCGCGACGAGGCCGGCCTCGGCCGCACCGTGCGCGGACTCAAGGTCACCGCGGAGAACCTCAGCGACTACGTCGAGAAGCTCGTGCGCCGCTTCCTCGACGGCCGCGGCGAATCCGAGACGTTCTCCGAATGGGCGCACCGCGTCGACGATGAGGAGCTGGTATGAGCACGCGCACCCTCGATGATCTCCGTGCCCTCGCCGAGGCGGGGAACCGGGAGCTCGCCGGTGACCCGGACAACGGGGTGGCCGAAGCCGCCCCCGCCGACGTCATCCGCTGGGTCTCGCGGAACGTCGACACCCGGGCCGCGGCCGTCGCGTGCTCGATGGCCGATGCCGCGCTGCCGCACTTCGTCGCCCAGTACATGCCCGGCGTCGACGTCCTCTTCCTCGACACCGGCTACCACTTCGCCCAGACCTATGAGACCCGCGACGAGGTGGCCCGGACGATGGATGTGCGCATCGTCGACGTCCTCCCCGAGCAGACCGTGGCCGAGCAGGATGCCGAATTCGGGGCCGAGCTCTTCGCCCGCGACCCGGGCCTGTGCTGCGCCCGCCGCAAGGTCGCGCCCCTGAAGAAGTCCCTGTCCGGCTACGAACTCTGGTTCACCGGGGTGCGCCGTGATGAGGCGCCGACGCGGGCGAACACCCCGCTCATCACGTTCGACGAGAAGAACGGCCTCATCAAGGTCAACCCCGTCGCCGCGTGGTCCTTCGACGACCTCCTCGACTACGCCGGCGCCTTCGGCGTGCCGGTCAATCCACTCATGTCCCAGGGCTACCCGTCGATCGGGTGCGAGCCCTGCACGCGTCCCGTCGCCCCGGGGGAGGACCCCCGGGCCGGACGCTGGGCAGGTTTCTCCAAGACAGAATGCGGGCTGCACGTATGAGCATCGACCACCAGGCACCGACGACCCTCGACGTCCTCGAGTCCGAGGCCATCCACATCATCCGCGAAGTCGCCGCGGAGTTCGAGAAGCCGGTCCTCCTCTTCTCCGGCGGCAAGGACTCCGTGACCGTCCTCCACCTCGCCCAGAAGGCGTTCTGGCCGGCGAAGATCCCCTTCGGCCTCCTCCACGTCGACACCGGGCACAACTTCCCGGAGATCCTCGACTACCGCGACCGCACGGCCGAGTGCTTCGGCCTCGAACTCACCGTCGCGAAGGTCCAGGACTACATCGACGACGGACGGCTGCGCGAACGCCCCGACGGCACCCGCAACACCCTGCAGACCCAGCCGCTCATCGACGCGATCGCCGCCGGCGGCTACGACGCGGTGTTCGGCGGGGCCCGCCGGGACGAGGACAAGGCCCGGGCGAAGGAGCGCATCATCTCCCTGCGCGACGCGTTCGGCCAGTGGGACCCGAGCAACCAGCGGCCCGAGCTGTGGAACCTCTACAACGGCCGTCACGTGCCCGGCGAACACGTCCGCGTGTTCCCGATCTCGAACTTCACCGAACTCGACGTGTGGAACTACATCGCCCGCGAGGGCATCGACCTTCCGCCCCTCTACTACGCCGCCGACCGCGAAGTCTTCCACCGTGACGGCATGTGGTGGGCGACGGGAGAGTTCTCCGCCCCGCGCGCGGACGAACCCGTCGTGACCAAGTCCGTGCGCTACCGCACGGTCGGGGACATGAGCTGCACGGGCGCCGTCGAATCCGACGCCGCCGACATCGCCGCCGTCGTCGCCGAGGTGGCCGTGACCACCGTGACCGAACGCGGCGCCACACGCGCCGACGACAGGATCTCCGCCGCCGCCATGGAGGACCGGAAGAAGGACGGATACTTCTGATGACGACCATCGCCCCCACCACCACGAAGACCCTGCTGCGCTTCGCGACCGCCGGGTCCGTCGACGACGGGAAGTCGACGCTCGTCGGCCGCCTCCTCCACGACGCGAAGGCGATCCTCGCCGACCAGCTCGCGCAGGTCACAGCCACGAGCGCCGAACGCGGCTTCGTCGGCGGCGAATTCGACTTCGCCCTCCTCACCGACGGGTTGCGCGCCGAACGCGAACAGGGCATCACGATCGACGTCGCCTACCGGTACTTCGCGACCGACCGGCGCTCGTTCATCCTCGCCGACTGCCCGGGACACGTCCAGTACACCCGCAACATGGTCACGGGCGCGACGACCGCTGATGCCGTCGTCGTCCTCATCGACGCCCGCAACGGCGCGACCGAGCAGACCCGTCGCCACCTCACCGTCGTCCACCGGCTCGGCATCCGCCACGTCATCGTCGCGATCAACAAGATCGACCTCCTCGGCTACGATGCGGACGCCTTCGCCGAGGTGGCCCGCGAGGTCGAGGAGATCACCGACCAGATCGGCCTCGACACCGCGCACCTCATCCCGGTCTCCGCGCTCGCCGGGGACAACGTCGCGACCACCTCGGCGAACACCCCCTGGTACTCCGGTCCCTCCCTGCTCGAGCTGCTCGAGACCCTGCCGAGCATCGAGGAGGACACCGCCGACCTCGAGCCCTTCCGGCTCGACGTCCAGTCGGTGCTGCGCCCCCAGGGCGGACTGGCCCCGGGACTCGACGCCGAAGCCTACCGCGACTACCGGGCCGTGACCGGGCAGATCACCTCGGGGCGGATCAGCGTCGGCGATGAGATCGACATCCACCCCGCCGGGATGCGCACCCGCGTCGTCGGCATCGACACCGCCGACGGCTCCCGCGAGACCGCCGGGGCGCCCCTGTCGGTGGCGCTGCGGCTCGCCGACGACATCGACACCGCCCGCGGCAGCGTGCTCGCCGCCGCCGGGTCCCTGCCGCCGGCGCGCACGACCCTGCGCGCCGAGGTCTTCCCCTTCACCGCGGCGGGCCTGCGCACCGGTGACCGCGTGCTCGTCAAAGCGGGCACGTCGACGGTCAAGGGGATCGTGACGATCGACTCCCGACGCAACCTCACGACGAACGACTCCGAACCCGCCGAGGTGCTCGCCGGCAACGACATCGGCACAGCCACGGTGCGCCTGAGCACCGCGCTGCCGCTGCCGGACTTCCGCGAGCAGGGCCGGGCCGGGGGCTTCCTCGTCATCGACCCGCAGACCGGGGCGACCGTCGCCGCCGGCATCCACACCCCCGCGGAGCAGACCCCGACGGAGGCAGGAGCATGAGGACGACCGACTTCGCTCCCGGCAGCGTCCTCCTCATCGGCGCCGGACCGGGCACGCTCGACCTCCTCACCGTCCGCGGGCTGCGCGCCCTCGAGGCTGCCGACGTCATCGTCGCCGACCGCCTCGGCGCGCGCACCGTCATCGACGAGCTCACCGCGGAGCGGGGAGCACCCCTGGAGGCCGAGATCATCGACGTCGGCAAGAACCCGGGACACCACCCGGTGCCGCAGGAGCGGATCAACGAGATCCTCGTCGAACAGGCTCGCGCCGGTCGTCGCGTCGTCCGTCTCAAGGGCGGCGACCCGTTCGTCTTCGGCCGCGGCGGCGAAGAGCTCGCCCACCTGCACGCGGCGGGCATCGACGCCCGTGTCGTGCCCGGGGTGACGAGCGCGAACTCCGTGCCCGCCGTCGCCGGCATCCCGCTCACCCACCGCCGCCTCGCGACCGCGTACACGGTCATCACCGGCCACGATCAGCTCACCGGCCTCGGCGGGGGACGCGACCACACCGTCGTCGTCCTCATGGGCATCGGCACCCTCGCGCACTCGGCGATGGTGCTCGCCGGCGGGGAGCGCGGCGGCGACTGCCCGGTCGCCATCATCGAAGACGGCTACGGCGCCGGGCAGCGCGTCACCGTCGGCACCCTGGAGACCATCGCCTTCCAAGCCGCCCGGCGCGGAGTCCGCAACCCCGCGGTCGTCGTCGTCGGCGACGTCGTGCGCCTGAGCCCGTACGCCGCCGGGGCCTTCACTGAGGTCAACCCGGCCGACTTCCTCTCCGCCCTGACCATGACAAGGACCCCATGACGTACATCATCGCGCAGCCCTGCGTCGACGTGAAGGACAAGGCCTGCATCGAGGAGTGCCCCGTCGACTGCATCTACGAGGGCGAACGCAGTCTCTACATCCAACCCGACGAATGCGTCGACTGCGGCGCCTGCGAACCCGTGTGCCCCGTCGAGGCGATCTACTACGAAGACGACGTCCCCGAGGAATGGGAGTCCTACTACACGGCGAACGTCGAATTCTTCGCCGACATCGGCTCACCCGGAGGTGCGGCCGGCTTCGGACCGAGCAGCTTCGACCATCCCCTCATCGCGGCGCTCCCGCCGCAGGACACCGACGACTGAAACGACAACGAAAGACCTGAGGTGAACCATGACTCGTCCGTTCCGTGTGGCCATTGTGGGTGCCGGTCCTGCCGGAATCTATGCGGCTGATCTGCTGACGAAGGCTGAGCGTGATTTCGAGGTCAGCATTGATCTCTTCGAGCGTCTGCCGACGCCGTTCGGTCTGGTCCGGTACGGGGTGGCGCCGGATCATCCGCGGATCAAGGGCATCATCAATGCCCTGATCAAGGTGCTGGATCGGGGTGACATCCGGTTGTTCTCGAACGTCGACTACGGCACCGACATCACTCTCGATGACCTCACGGATCGCTACGATGCGGTGATCTTCTCCACGGGGTGCATCACGGATGCGGCGTTGACGATTCCCGGTGTGGATCTTGAGGGGTCGTTCGGTGCGGCGGATTTCGTCAACTGGTATGACTCGCATCCGGATGTGGCCCAGGACTGGCCGCTCGACGCGGAACGGGTCGCGGTCATCGGCAATGGCAACGTGGCCCTGGATGTGGCCAGGGTGTTGGCGAAGCAGGCCGATGACATGCATGTCACGGAGATCCCGGACCACGTGTATGAGGGTCTGAAGTCCTCGAAGGTCACCGACGTCCATGTCTTCGGGCGCAGGGGCCCGGCGCAGGCGAAGTTCACCCCGCTCGAGCTGCGTGAGCTCGGGCATGTGCCGGATGTCGACATCATCGTCTACCCGGAGGACTTCGAGTTCGATGACGGCTCGCTGGAGGCGATCGAATCGTCCAACCAGGTCAAGCAGGTCGCGAAGACTCTGACGGATTTCACGCTGCGTGAACCCACCGGGGCGAAGCGCCGTCTGCATCTGCACTTCCTTCATGCCCCGGTCGAGATCCTCGGCGAGGGTCGGGTGACTGGTCTGCGGACGGAGCGACAGGAACTCGATGGGACGGGCAATGTTCGCGGCACCGGGGTGGTGACGGACTGGGAGTTCGATGCCGTCTATCGTGCTGTCGGATATGCGGGTACGGCGTTGCCGCAGCTGCCGTTCGACCCGCGCAAGGGCGTCATCCCCAACCATGAGGGGCGCGTCGTCGACACCTTGGATCAGGCGGAGGCGGCGGGCGCTGATCTGGTGCCCGGTGTGTACGCGACGGGGTGGATCAAGCGCGGCCCGGTGGGTCTGATCGGGCACACGAAGGGTGACGCCCTGGAGACGATCGGCCATATCCTCGGGGACCGGAATGCCGGAGTGTTGGCGGAGCCGGTGTTCCCCGAGGAGTCGGCGATCGTCGATCTCCTCGAATCCAAAGGTGTGGATTTCGTCGATTGGCAGGGGTACCACCGGGTCGAGGCTGCCGAGAAGGCGGCTGGGGAGGCTGAGGGTCGTGAGCGGGTGAAGATCGCCACCCGTGAGGGCATGCTCGCCGCAGCCCGCGATGAGGCCCGCGCCCAGTCCGTGAGCTGAGCACACCCCGGATACCCGAGAACGCGCCTGGGCCGGTCGGAGTCATGACACCGACCGGCCCAGGCGCGTTCGCCCGCCGTCAGCTGAAGTAGCCGTTGCGGTAGCCGTATTCGACGGCGTCGCGACGGTTGCGCACCCCGAGCTTCCGGTAGATCGCGGAGAGACGGTTCTTCACCGTGCCCTCGGCCAGGGAGAGGTCGGCGGCGATCCGTGCGAGCGGGGTCGCCTTCTCGAGCCGGAAGAGCAGATCGAGCTCCTGCGAATCGAGCAGACGGTTCTCGACCTGCGCCTCGAAGAAGGTCTGCGGCAGCGCGAGCAGACGGGCACGCAGCTCCTCGCCGGTGACCGGGACGAGTTCGAACGTCGCGGCGATGAGATCCCACTGCCGGGAGGCAGCGGTGGCCCGGACGAACGCCTCCCTGATGTCCGAGGGCAGCAGGGCCAGAGGCAGCACGGAGCCCGCGACGATGCAGTAGTCGAGGGCGTTGTCGACATCGGCCAGCGCCGCCGTCTCACGGCCCCGGCGGTGCATCGACGCCGCCCGCAGCGCGAGCGCCGACCCCTTCTTCTTCGGGTCGGTGCCCGTGATGAGCACATGCGAGGTCGAGGAGTCGACGACGTCGTACTGTCCGAGCGCGAAGCCGACCCGAGCCCGGGAGAGCCCGTGCTTGCGGTCGACGAGGGGTGCCTGCGCCGCGAGCGCCTGCGCCTCCCGCAGCGCCCCGGTGGCGACGGTGAGGATCGTCATGAGGGAGTACGCGGACCCGACGATCTGCAGGTCGGTGTTCGTCACCTGGTTCTCCGGTGCGAGCGAATGCTCCTTGAGATAGAGGCCCGCCGTGCCGGAGTAGACGTTGTGGAGGACCTCCCCGTAGCGGTACACCCGCGACCCCAGCTGGTCCGGGGCCAGGCGCTTGGAGATCGCGATCGCCGCCGCCGAGGCCTCGAGGTCGAGCTGGTCGAGAGCCCGGTGCAAGCGCGGGGTGTTGGCGATGAAGTCCGTCTGCAGCGTGTGGAAGTCGAACCGCGACCGCAGCTCGTCATACCGGCGCAGACAGCCCTCGCTCTTCGGACCGAACCCGGCGGCGACATGGCCGAGCGCCGCGATCGCGAGCCCCGGCACGAGCGGGTACGGGTCGAACGGGAGGATCGTCTCGGAGATCGTCACCGCCCGGTCGACGAGGTCCTGGCCGCGGCGGACATCGCCGGTCCGCGCGAGATCGAGTCCGCGCTCCATGAGCAGACGCGCATCGTAGAGACGCGACAGGGGTGCGGCCTGGGACTGTCGGGCGAAGAGGTACTGGTTGCCCTCCTCGGCCGCCCGCACCCCGCCGTCGAGGTCGCCCTGCTGCCGGCGGTCGCGCATCGAGCGCAGCGTCATCACGGCCACCTCGTTGGCGGTGAAGTCGCCGTTGTCGAGGCGCACCCGCTCCTGCTCGAGGGTCGGCACGTCGAGGCGGTCGAAGGTGACGAGCGCGAGGACCTCGCGCGGATCCGTCGACCCGGTGCGCGTGGAGATGTTCGCGATCTCCCGGGCAGCGCTCTGGGCCTCGGCGAGGACGAGGGAGCCGCGCGCCGCCGAGGCGGGGGCGGAGAGGATCGCGCGGACGGCGGTGAGGAACTCGGGGTAGAAGACGTTGAAGCCGCGCTCGGCCCACACCTCGGCGAGCAGGGACCACGCCTCGAGGTCGGCGATGAGACCGAAGATCGCCTCGAGACGGAACGTGCCGATGTCGAGCAGCGAGCGGAACGACTCCTCGAGCTCGCAGCTGAGCGCCCGCCGAGCCGTCAGCCCGCTCGGGGCCGGCGTCTGGTCGAAGCGGCGGGCCACGGAGCGGACGAGGCCGGGCATCGCGTAGGTGCCCGGACGGTCCGTGTCGATGCGCAGCAGACCGGCGAAGACGAGCTGGGAGGTCATCTCGTCGATGCTCGGCAGACCGGTGGCATCGACGGCTTCGAGCCGGGGGATCGCCTGCCGGGCCAGCGCGACGGTCGGCTGGTCGATGACGCTGACATGGGCGAGCACCTGGAGGAGGCGCACGGCGGGAGGGACCTCGCCGAGGTGGCCGGTGAGCTCCGAATCCTCGCCGAGGGGGACGAGGAGGGTGCTGAATCGATCGGAGTCGAGGGCGTCGAGGTCGACCTGGGCGCGGTCGGCGCCGACGATGACGTCGCGGGCGATGCGGATCCGACCGGCGGTGAGGTCGAAGAGGGAGGTGACCGTCGCCGCGGCGAGGTCGGTGTCGGGGAATTCAGTGGCCACCCGGCACGCGAACCGCTTCTCCTCGATGATGCGGGGGCCGAGGAAGAGGTCGAAAGCGCCGGGCTCGGGGGAGGGGGTGGATGTCGAATGGGGATTCACATGGGTGCCTTCAGTTGTCTCTGCGCCGCGGCCCGGCATCCGATGCGGTGGATGTCGGGCCGCGGTGGCAGCGAACGCGCGCTGCAGCTCCTTTGGGAAGGAACGTGCCCAAAGATTACAGTCCCGGCCAGTGGAAATCAGGCCCGGTTACGGCCCCGTGACTTTCAGTGACCCGTGAATGACTTCGGAGCGCGCGCGGATGGGAGGGGAGAGCGCAGGGTGTCAGTTGACGGCTTTGGCGAGGGCGTCGAAGGCGCGGATCGTGGGGAAGAGCTTCTTCGCGTCCTGCGGCAGGCCCCAGCTCGAGAGCTTGACGCCGACGAACGAGGCCCCCGGGTTGATGTAGACCATCTGCCCGTGGATGCCGAGGGCGAGGAACGCATGCGAGTCGGGGAAGGGGAACCAGAACTGGTTCCGATACATCCCGCCGGGCATGCGGTTGTCGCCGGGGCTGTCGGCGAACGCCTGCCGGGTGTCCTCGCTGCCGGTCAGGGTGTCGCCGATCCATGAGGTCGGCACCACCTGTTCGCCGGTCAGGGACAGCCCCCGATTCGAGTAGAGGTACCCGAAGCGGGCGAGGTCGCGCAGGGTCGCGTTGATCCCGCCGTCGAACATCCCCACCCCGAACTGATCGGTGGCGATGAGGGCGTCGCGTTCGGCGCCGATGCGCGACCACAGGACACGGGACATGAGCGTCTGCATACTCTGCCCGGCGACCTTCTCGCACACCCAGCCGAGGACGTCGGTTTCACACGAGCGGTACTCGAACGGTCCGCCGTGCTCGGACTTCGCCTCGAGCGTGCGCAGGTAGGCGTACATGCCCTTGGCATCGCCGGGGTCGGTCTCCGACCAGCCGATGGACCGCTCGATCTGGCGCACCTCGGAGTCGGGGTCGAGGTAGTCCTCGGAGAACCTGATGCCCGAGCGCATGTCGAGGATGTCGCGCACCGTCGCCCCCGCATAGCCGGAGTCGGCGAGCTCGGGCACGTAGTCCGTGACGAGTCTGCCGGTGTCGATCTCCCCGGCCCCGACGAGGACGCCGGCGACGGTGCCGACGAGCGACTTGCTCACCGACATGAGGAGGTGTTCGGTCTCCGGCTGCATGCCGCCGAAGTACTCCTCGGTCAGCACGGTGCCGTGGTGGACGACCATCCAGCCGTCGGTGTCGGAGTCGTCGATGACGCTGCGGACGGTGCGGGCCTCTGAGAACTCCGTCTCGGGGATCTCGACCTCGCCGAGGTCCTGGAGGTCGGCGGCGAACTCGGCGACCGGGCCGTCCGCGCGGGAGATCGGCGTCGTCGGCAGCACCTCGTCGACGTGCTGGAAGGACCAGTGGACCTTGTCGGCGTCCTGCCAGTTGTCGCGGTCGACCTCGACCGCCTCGGCGGGCAGGGCTGCCTCAGCAGGCACCACCGCCTCGGCGGATGCGGGGTCGACGAACTCCGCGGGGTCGGTCAGGGTCGGATCCGATGATGTCTCGGACACACTTCACCTCTTCGATCTGTGCTGGGGGTCGGACTGAGACTATCAGTCGCCCTTGGCCCCGGGTCCGCCGATCGTCGGCGCAGGATCCTCTGCGGCGACGGGGACACCGGCGTACATCGCACGGATCGAATCGATGAAGTGCTTGGCGCGGATGCTCAGCGACTTCTTGCCGTTGGCATCGACCTGCAGCGGGTTCTTCGTCACGAGCACGCCGAGGTCGGCGCCCTTCCAGCGGTATTCGCCGGCTCCGTAGATGCGGAGGAAGAAGACTTCGCTGCCGTTCTGGAGCGGGTGCCAGTCGAGGGCGGCCCGCTTGTAGGTGAGGGTGCCGTACTGGTCGAGGTAGTACTGTCCGGTCAGCGGCGAGTGGGTGATGTACTCGGTGATCGGCGCGGTCTCCTTGATGACCATCTGGCTCCACTCGTCCGCACCGGAGAGCTCCTCCCACCGCTCGTTGATCTCATCGACGTCGAGGTCGAATTCGACGTCGAGGTACTCGAGGAGGTGGAAGAGGAAGAGCGGCACGTCGGCGTACGCTCCCGCGGTGACGTTCGTGATCGCCGAGGCGCCGGAGATCCGGGGGTTGAGCTCGCCGAGGTAGACGTCGTTGGTGTCGAGATCGACGAGGACGTCGACCTCGAAGAACCCGCGGTAGCCGCGCTTGCGCAGGCCCTCGCCCATCCGGCGGACGAGTTCGCGGGCCCGGCCGCGCTGGTCGGCGGTGAGGACGTCGGGGGTCATCTCGTTGCCGCACCAGCCGCCCTTGTACGGGGTGAGCTCGGGGAAGCCGGCGAGTTCGGTGAGGAACGGGCCGACGACGACGCCGCTGCTCGTGATCACGGCCTCGACGGCGACCGGGGTGTTGTTGATGCGCTTCATCACCTTGAGCTGTTCGCCGATGATGTCGTCCTTGTGCTTGTCCCATTCCTCCTCGGAGGCGATGAAGAACGTCGTCTTGCCCGAATCCCCGTAGGGGGTCTGGACGACGAGGTCGGTGCCGAGTCCCTCGGCGACCGAGGCCTTCGTCAGCTCCTCATAGGTGTCGGCCGTGGTGAGGACGTTGGGCACCGAGTAGGCGCCCGCCTCGTTGCCGAGCTTCGTCGTCTCGATCTTCGAGTCGAGCTGATTGCGCAGCTTCGCCGAGGGGAGGATGAGGTCGTAGCCGAGCTCGCGGCAGATCCGCTCGGTCTCCTCGTCGAAGAAGACCATCGCGACCTTGGGGCGCTCGCCGTGGGGGACGTTGCGCGTCATGTGGGCGCGGACCTCGGCATTGAGCAGCAGCCAGTTGTTGATGGCCTCACCGGATTCGAACTCGACGAACGGCTTGTAGCGGGGCGAGAACACGCGGGGGTGGGCGCCGTCCCAGCCGTCGTAGTACGTGATGTAGGAGAAGTTGCGGACCCAGCGGTCGAGGCCGAGCAGGTTGAACGGGGTGGCGCCGATGAAGTAGATCGGCGTCTGGTTCGTGCGGAAGAAGTGACGGACCTCGGAGATGTTGCGCAACGGGCTACGCAGCTGGACGTTGTCGGCTTCCTTGCCCGCATAGGCAGC
>NZ_SCMW01000019.1:0-57528 GCF_005502845.1 Brevibacterium sp. 2SA
ATCATCGTCCTCGCCTACCGCTCGCCCCACGCCCCCCGCCTGCGCCGCTTCGCCCCGCGTGCCTCGGCTCCCGGCGCCTCCGGTGCCGCCATCGCGCGCACGGGCGCACCCGCCTCCGGGCCGGCGGACACCGATGCCGCGATTTCGCTGGCGGCCCCGGAGGAGTCCCTCGCCGTTCACAGCAGCGCCGGCGACGGTGTTCGCGACAGTGTCGGCGCCGGGCGACTGAGCCTGAGCGCCCGGCTGCCCGCGCGCGGACTCGACATCGCCCTCGACGTGCCCGCCGGGCAGACGACGGCGCTCATCGGCCGCAACGGGGCCGGGAAATCGAGCCTCTTCCAGATCATCACCGGCGCCCTGCCCGCCGAGTCCGGCGCGCTGCGCCTCGGCGACCGCACGATCTTCGACATCGACGCCGGTCACTGGCCGCCCATCCACGCCCGCGGGGTCGTCCACCTCGCCCAGAATCCGCTGCTCTTCCCGCACCTCAGCGTCCTCGACAATGTCGCGTTCGGGCTCCGCGCCCACGGGCACCGGAGCACCGACGCCCGCGCCGCCGCGCAGGTGATGCTCGATCGCCTCGGCGTCGGCCACTGCGGCGACCGCCGCCCCGACGAGGTCTCCGGCGGACAGGGAGCGCGCATCGCCCTCGCGCGGGCGCTCGTCATCGACCCCACGCTCCTCCTCCTCGACGAACCCCTCGCCGCCCTCGACGTCGACGTCAAGCTGAGCACGCGCGCCGTCCTCGCCGATGTGCTGCGCGGACGCAGCGCCCTGCTCATCACCCATGACGCCGCCGACGTCGCGGCCCTGAGCCGCGGACTCGTCCTCATCGACGCCGGTCGTGCGCGCCTCGTCGAGGCCGACGGCGTCGCCGGGCCCGGGATCGACGACGACTTCGTCCGCAGCTTCCGCGCCAGCACCCCCACCCGCCTCGGCGGGGAGACCGGCGAGACGGGGACCCCCGCCTTTGCGAGTCGGAGCGAACCGGAATAGTGTGAAGACGATCACACCGCACGCTGTCAGTGAACGCTGACGGGATACGAAGGGCGACAACGACGTGGCAGACCTCTCCTACTCCTCCGGACCGTCGACCGAACCCCTGCGCGGGGAGACGATCCCAGCGAACTTCCGGCGCACTGCCGCCGCCCACCCGGACGCGATCGCCCTCATCGACCGCGGCTCCGACCGGCGCTGGACGTATGCCGAGTTCGACGCCGACACCGATGCGCTGGCCGCGGCCCTGATCGAACGCGGCCTCGGCAAGGGCGACCGCATCGGGATCTGGGCGCAGAACGTCGGGGAATGGGCGCTCGTCCAATACGCGACGGCGAAGATCGGGGCGATCCTCGTCAACGTCAACCCCGCCTACCGCGCACACGAACTCGAATTCGTCGTGGGCCAGTCGGGGATGACGATGCTCATCTCGCAGATCGCCGCCCCGCCCCATTCGGACTTCCACGCCCTGGCCACCGAGGTGGCAGCCTCGGTGCCGGGACTCGATCTCGTCTTCCTCGACACCGTCCCGGACGACCTGACCGGGACGGCGACGATCGGGGAGCGCGAATCGTTCGCCCGCCTGCTGACCCAGGGCCGGGAGCTGCTCGCCGACCCCGGCGCGAAGTACGCGGTGCGCCTCGAGCAGGCGGCGGCCGAACTCTCGGCCGACGATCCCATCAACATCCAGTACACCTCCGGCACGACGGGCTTCCCCAAGGGCGTGACGCTGTCCCACCACAACATCCTCAACAACGGCTACTTCATCGGCGAGCTGCTCTCGTACTCGCCCGCCGACTCCGTCGTCCTGCCCGTGCCCTACTACCACTGCTTCGGCATGGTCATCGGCAACCTCGCGGCGCTGAGCCACGGGGCCTCGGTCATCCTCCCGTCCCCGGGCTTCGACCCGGCGGCGAGCCTCACCGCCGTCGCCGAGGAGGGGGCGACCTCCCTCTACGGAGTGCCGACGATGTTCATCGCCGAACTCGGCCTGCCCGACTTCGCCGACTACGACCTGACGACCCTGCGCACCGGGGTGATGGCCGGATCCCCGTGCCCGGTCGAGGTGATGCGCCACGTCATCGACGACATGAACATGTCCGAGGTCGCCATCTGCTACGGGATGACTGAGACCTCGCCGGTGTCGACGATGACCCGCGCCGACGATTCGCTCGAGGCGCGCACGCAGACGGTCGGCCGCGTCATGCCCCACGTCGAGGTGAAGATCGTCGACCCGGTGACGGGCCAGACGATGCCCCGCGGGCAGAAGGGCGAACTCTGCACTCGCGGATACTCGGTGATGCTCGGATACTGGGAGGAGCCGGACAAGACCGCCGAGGCGATCGACGCCGCCCGCTGGATGCACACGGGCGATCTCGCGATCATGGACGACGACGGGTACGTCGACATCTCCGGGCGGATCAAGGACATGGTCATCCGCGGGGGAGAGAACGTCTACCCGCGGGAGATCGAGGAGTTCCTCTACCAGCATCCGGCGATCAGCGACGTCCAGGTCATCGGCGTCCCCGACGAGAAGTACGGGGAGGAGCTCATGGCCTGGGTCATCCTCAAGGACGGCTTCGACACCCTCACCGCCGCCGACGTCAGGGAGTTCGCCCAGGGCCGCCTCGCCCATTTCAAGATCCCGCGGTACGTCGAGGTCCGCGACTCGTTCCCGATGACGGTGTCCGGAAAGATCCGGAAAGTCGAGTTGCGCGAAGAGGGCGAGAGGATCGTTCACGCAGGCAGCACGGTGTGAATGTCGGCCAGGTCACAAGTTCATTGCAGTTGTCCTGGGAACACCTGACGTTTTTCATGTGAGCAGGTCATTCACTAAGATCAATGGTCATGAGAGTTGAATCACAACCGCTGGTCTCGATGACCGACGTCGAGAAGCACTACGGTGACTTCCACGCGCTCAAGCACATCGATCTCGACATCCACGAGGGTGAGGTCGTCGTCGTCATCGGTCCCTCCGGCTCGGGCAAATCGACCCTGTGCCGGACGATCAACCGGTTGGAGACGATCACCTCGGGATCGATCACGATCGACGGCAAGGAGCTGCCGGCCGAAGGTGCGGCACTCGCGCAGCTGCGCTCGGACGTCGGCATGGTCTTCCAGTCGTTCAACCTGTTCGCCCACAAGACGATCCTCGAGAACGTCACCCTGGGCCCGATCAAGGTGCGGAAGCTGAAGAAGGCCGACGCGGACAAGCAGGCGATGGCGCTGCTCGAACGCGTCGGGGTCGCCCACCAGGCCGACAAGTACCCCGCTCAGCTCTCGGGCGGGCAGCAGCAGCGCGTCGCGATCGCCAGGGCACTGGCGATGAAGCCGAAGGTCATGCTCTTCGACGAGCCCACCTCCGCCCTCGACCCGGAGATGATCAACGAAGTCCTCGACGTCATGGTCGAACTCGCCAAGGAGGGGATGACGATGGTCGTCGTCACTCACGAGATGGGGTTCGCCCGCAAGGCCGGCAATCGCGTGGTCTTCATGGCCGACGGGGAGATCGTCGAGGTCAACGGTCCGGAGGAGTTCTTCACGAACCCGCAGAGCGGGCGCGCGCAGGACTTCCTCTCGAAGATCCTCACGAACTGACCCCCTGATTCGACCTTCTGTTCCGTTCGACACCACCAAGGAGAAACCATGAAGAAGCTCAGCGTCGCGATCGCCTCGGTCGCAGTCGGACTCCTCGCCCTCAGCGGCTGCGGGCAGGGCGGCACCCCCGACAACCCGGCCGACGGCGGTTCGCAGGCCGCGGCCCCCGAATACCCGGTCAACGAGAGCGCCGATGTCGCCGACTCGAAGACCTGGCAGGCGGCGAAGGACGCCGGTCAGCTCAAGGTCGGCGTGAAGTTCGACCAGCCCGGTCTCGGCAATGTCACCACCGGTTCCGAGGACCCGGAGGGCTTCGACATCGAGATCGCGAAGATGGTCGGCGCGCAGCTCGGCTTCGCCCCTGACCAGATCGACTTCGTCGAGACCGTCTCGGCCAACCGCGAGCCCTTCCTCCAGCAGGGCACCGTCGACATGGTCGTCGCGACCTACACGATCAACGACGAGCGCAAGCAGGTCGTCGACTTCGCCGGCCCCTACTACGTCGCCGGTCAGGACCTGCTCGTGAAGTCCGACTCCGACATCGCCGGTCCCGAGGACCTCGCCGGCAGGAAGGTCTGCTCCGTCGACGGTTCGACCCCGGCGCAGCGGATCCAGGACGAGTACAAGGACGCCGAGCTCGTCACCTACGACACGTACTCGAAGTGCGTGACCGACCTCCAGTCCGGTGCCGTCGACGCAGTGACGACCGATGACGCGATCCTGCGCGGCTACGCGGCGCAGAACGAAGGCGAACTCAAGGTCGTCGGCAAGCCCTTCAGCGAAGAGCCCTACGGCATCGGCCTGCCCAAGGACGACACGGCCCTGCGCAACGCGGTCAACGACGCCGTGCAGAAGAGCATGGACGACGGCCAGTGGACCGAGGCCTTCGAGTACACGCTCGGCTCGGCTGACGGCGTGAAGATGCCGGAGATCGACCGCTACTGACCGCTTGCCGCACCGAGGCCGCCGACCGGCTGCCTCACTGACCTGATGCGAGGGCACCGACCGGTGCCCTCGCATCGATTAAGGAACCCGGGATGGACTTTCTCGCCCTGCTCGAGCTCTTCGGCTCCGGCGTCTGGGGCACGGTCAAGCTCTTCACCGTCACCCTCGTCGGATCGCTGGTGCTCGGCACGATCCTCGCCGCCATGCGGGTCTCACCGACCCCGGTGCTGCGGATCGCCGCCTCGGCGTACATCAACATCGTCCGCAACACCCCGCTGACGCTCGTGATGTTCTTCTGCGCCTTCGGACTGCCCTTCCTCGACATCCGCTTCGGCGACTCGAGTTCGTTCAACTCCTTCGTCTACGCGACGCTCGCGCTCACCGCCTACACCGCGTGCTTCGTCGCCGAGACGCTCAAGGCGGGCATCGCGACGATCCCCGTCGGCCAGGCCGAGGCCGCCCGGGCCATCGGACTGACGTTCAACCAGACCCTCACTCAGGTCATCCTGCCGCAGGCCTTCCGGACGGTCATCCCGCCGCTCGGCAGCGTCATCATCGCGATGCTCAAGAACACGTCGATCGCCTCGGCGTTCAACAACCGCGAACTCATCTCCGCGATGCGCAATGCGATCGAGCTCCGCGGCGACCTCGTCATCCCGATCCTCTTCGGCACCGCCGTCGCCTACCTCATCCTCGCGCTCATCCTCGGGCGCATCTTCTCCTACCTCGAGCGGAAGCTGGTGATCCTCCGATGAGCGCACCGACAGAGGTCCTCTTCGACGCCCCGGGCCCGAAGGCCCGCCGCAACAACGTCATCCTCTCGATCGTCTCGACGATCGTGCTCGCCGGACTCATCGCATGGATCATCTGGAAGTTCGCCGACGCCGGACAGCTCGAACCCGAGAAGTGGTATCCGTTCACCTTCGCCCAGATCCAGCTCGTCCTCCTCGACGGCATGCTCGCGACCCTCAAGGTCGCCGCCGTCGCCTCGGTGCTGGCGCTGGCCGTCGGCGTCGTCTTCGCCCTCCTGCGCCTGTCGTCGAAGCGGATCATCTCCGTGCCAGCGACGATCATCCTCGAGTTCTTCCGCGGCGTGCCGGTCCTCCTCCTCATCTTCGCGACGTTCCTCCTCTTCGGGAACACCATCGGCCCGTTCTGGTCCGTCGTCATCGGCCTCACGCTCTACAACGGCATGGTGCTCGCCGAGATCATCCGCGCCGGCATCCTCGCCGTGCCGAAGGGCCAGCGGGAGGCGGCGATGGCGATCGGCCTGCGGCCCGGACAGGTGATGAGCCTCGTGCTCATGCCGCAGGCGCTGCGGGCGATGATGCCGACGATCGTCGCGCAGATCGTCGTCCTCCTCAAGGACTCGGCGCTCGGCTTCATCGTCACCTACCAGGACCTTCTCTACCAGGTCAACCTCATCGGCCGCGAGTACAATAACCTTCTGCCGACGTTCATCGTCGGTGCCGCGCTCTTCATCATCATCAACATGATCGTCGCGAGCTTCGCGCGGTGGCTCGAGAGGCGACTGCAGCGCAAGACCACCGCCGACGTCGAGGGCGAAGGGCTGACGACGGCACCGGTGCGCTGAGCAGCTCACCGACGATGAAAGGGACGTGAGGATGGAACCCGAACTCAGCGCCACCCCGGTGACGATGCGCCACAACCGTGACCGGGAGCGCTTCGAACTCTTCACCACCGACGATCCCGAGGCATTTGTCGGGTTCCTCGCCTACCAGCGGATCGGCGACACCACGCTTGAGCTCCAGCACACGATCATCTCCGAGGACTTCTCCCGGCGCGGGTTCGCCCGCACCCTCGTCACGCACGCCCTCGACGAGATCCGGGCGAACGGGGAGACGATCGTTCCGCTGTGCACCTACGTCCAGGACTACCTGCAGCGGTTCCCGCAGTACGCCGATCTCGTCGCCGACAGGTGAGGGCGGGAGCCGGTCGGTTCGCCCCGAGCCCCAGCGGCGACCTCCACATCGGCAACATCCGCACGGGGGTGCTCGCGTATGCGCGCGCCCGGCAGCAGGGCCAGCACTTCCTCTGGCGCGTCGAGGACCTCGACCGGGTCCGAGCGGGCGCGGCGGAGTCCCAGCGGGCGGTGTTCGCCGACCTCGGGATCGTGCCCGACGACGAACCCCTCGTGCAGTCCGCGCGCCGCGACGTCTACGCTGAGGCGATCGCCCGTCTCGATCAGGCGGGACTCGTCTACGAATGCTACTGCTCGCGCAAGGACATCCAGCAGGCTCCCTCGGCCCCGCACGCCCCGCCGGGTGCGTACCCGGGCACGTGCCGGGACCTCTCCGCGGAGCGGCGGTCCGAGCGGCGGGCAGCTCTTGCCGCCGCGGGCCGCAGACCGGCCCTGCGGCTGCGCTCGGAGAACCGGGAGGTCACCGTGGCCGATGCTCTCCTCGGCACGATCACGGCACCGGTCGACGACGTCGTGCTCCGGCGCGGTGACGGCGTGTTCGCGTACAACCTCACCGTCGTCGTCGACGATGCTGCCAGTGGGATCACCGAGGTGGTCCGCGGGGACGACCTCGCCTCCTCGGCGCCGCGGCAGGCCCGCCTCGCCGAACTCCTCGACCTGCCCGAGCAGGCGTGGCTGCACGTTCCCCTCGTGCTCAGCGAATCAGGATCTCGGCTGGCCAAACGCGACGGGGCCGTGACCTACGAGCAGCTGCGCGCCCGCGGCTGGACGGTCGCCGATGTCTACGGATGGATCTGGGAGTCCCTCGGCGGATCCGACCCGACGAGCGCCACCGGAGGCAGTGCCCGGTGGCGGTCGGTCGATGATGTCATCGCCGGTCTCGACCTCGCGCGGCTCGGGTCGGTGCCGACGGTGTTCGTCCCGCCGGCCGACGACGCGGCGTGAGTCGAGGCCGCATGGACTCCGTCGACGGAGCCTGAGCGGCAGGTCGTCTCAGGCAGGCCGGTCGCAGAGAACCGGTCTCAGAGAACCGGTCTCAGGGAGCCGGTCTCAGGCTGCGGTGTCGACGTATCCGGCGATGACGTCGGCGTAGATCGACTCGAACGTGTCGAGCGTGTACTCGATGTCATGGGTGGCGACGACATCGAGAGAGGCCCGGGACATCGCCTCGCGCTCCTCGGGCGTCTGCGTGCAGATGCGGGTGAAGCGATCGGCGAGGGCCTCGACGTCCCGCGGCGGGAACAGGTAGCCGTTGACGCCGTCGCGGACGAGGTGGGGCAGGGCGACGGCGTCGGCGAGGACGACGGGTTTGCGCGAGGCCAGGGCCTCGAGCGTGGCGATCGACTGGAGTTCGGCCGTCGAGGGCATGCAGAAGAACGCGCACCGGGCGTAGGCGTCCATGAGCGCGGAGTCGCTGATCTTGCCGAGGACGTGGATGCGGTCGGCGATGCCGAGTTCGGCGGCGAGCGCCTTGAGCGGCTCCTCCTGATCGCCGCCGCCGACGATGTCGGCCTCGAGACCGAGTGCCGGGTCGGTGAGCGCGACGGCGCGGACGATGTCCTCAGCGTGCTTCTCCGCCGAGAGCCGACCGACGAAGAGCACCCGCGGGGCGGCCGCCTCGGTGCCGGTCGAGGAGCCCTTCCCACCGGTGGCCGGCTGCTTGAGGTGGGAGAACCGGTCGAGGTCGATGCCGCAGGAGACGGCGCGGATGGGGGAGCTGAAGCCGTTCTGGGTGAGCAGGTCAGCGGCGAGCTGCGTGGGGACGGTGATGAACTCCGCGGACTGGAACTTCCGGCGCAGATCCCACCACGCCAGCGCTGTGCCGCCGTCGACGAGCGGCTTGGGCACCCGGAGGTAGGGGCGGACGTTCTCGGGCATGAAGTGGTTCGTCGCGACGACGGGGATGCCGCGCTTGTGCGATTCGGAGAACGCGTAACGGCCGATGACGAAGTGCGCCTGCGTGTGGACGACGTCGGGCTTGAGGGTGTCGAGGAGGCGGGCGATCTCCGGTTTCGTCTCCCACGGCATGCAGATCGTCCACGTGGGGTGGAGCATCCAGCGGTGGGAGGTGAGCCGGTGGACGGTGACGCCGTTCTCCACACTCACCGACGGGGTGCCTGTCGCCGACGGACAGGCGACGTGGACGTCATGTCCGCGGGCGGCGAGTCCCGCTGCCAGGCGTTCGGCGAACTTCGCCGCTCCGTTGACCTCGGGGGCGTAGGTCTCGGTGGGGATGAGGATGCGACGGGTCGATTGTGCGGACAGAGCTCAACTCTCCTCGGTGTCGGTCAACTGATCGGTCTGGCGGGCGTCGCGGCGTTCGTCCTCGCGATCCTTGACATCGGGATGATACCGCGACAATACAACGACCCCGAGACACGCGACCAATCCTGTGATCGTGATGACAACGACGAGCCACGGGGGAGCCGTATGGGCCTCACCGAGGACGACGGAGCCGAGGATGACCGCGGCGATGGGATCGACGACGGTGAGCCCGGCGATGACCATCTCCGGGGGGCCGGCGGCGTACGAGTTCTGCACGAACCAGGAGCCCAGGGCCGCGGCGATGATGAGGGCGGCGACGTTGAGCCACGTGACGTTCTCGATGCCGGCGCGGAGGAACTGGACGCTGACGAGGTGGGCGTTCGTCGCCACGCACGCGAAGAGCAGGCCCGCTGCGGTGATGAGGACGAGCTGCGGGGCGTGGCGGAAGAAGAGCATGACGATGAGTCCGGCGGCGACGATGACGCCGGTGATCCACACGAGCGGCAGGGCATCGGCGCCGAGGTGGACCGATGTCCGCGCGGTCGTGGCCGACAGGGCGACGAAGACCGTGACGCCGACGGTGCACCACACGACGGCCTGGACGAGGCGGCGGTTGACCTTGAGTCCGCGGTACTTCACGCCGAGGAGGACGGAGACGATGAGGGAGAACGCCCCGATCGGCTGGACGACCATGACGGGGGCGAGGGCCAGCGCCAGGAAGTTCCCCAGGGTGCCGAGGCCGAGGATGAAGAGCCCGAGCAGCCATTTCCGGTTCCCCAGCAGCTCCTTGAAGTGCGCCCAGCTCAGACCGTCGTGCGAATTGTCCTGATCGGCGACGGCGTCGTGCTGGTAGAGGGCCCCGTACGCGAGGGCCACAGCTGCCAGAACGGCTAAGGCGATGGCCACAATGGTCACGTGTTCTGCTTCCGTCGGGGATGGCTCGAAAGGGTCACCCCCGATGTTACAGTGCGGTACGCGGCAGCGTCGTGCGCGCGGGGCGATTGTCCGGTTCCCCGTTTCGCCGAGGTGGGGGAAACCGGAGGTGCCCACCGCAGGCACTTCGAGGATCGGCACGAGCGGCGCTGGTGTGACCTAACGCACTGGGCGCCGCTTTGGCGAGGTCGGCTCACCTTTGCTATGCTGATTTCTCGTGCGCAGGTCACTGCCACATTCCTCCGTAGCTCAGTTGGCAGAGCATTCGACTGTTAATCGAAGGGTCGCTGGTTCGAGCCCAGCCGGGGGAGCAGAGCAAGGCCCCGTCGTTCGCGACGGGGCCTTCGTCGTTCCCTGAGCGCCCGCACTGGAAGGCGCGAGTTGACGCCGCCCAAGCCCGCCGCGACATCTGTGACCAGCCGGAATAATTGAACCGTCAACCAGGTTGCCATGAGTATGAAGGCATTCGGATTCTTGAGTTTCGGCCATTACGGACCAGGCGCGGCCCCAGGGGAGTACGGCGCGAAGGAAGCGCTGAAGCAGGCCGTCGAGATCGGCGTCGGCGCCGATGAGATCGGCGTCAACGGAGCGTACTTCCGGGTCCACCACTTCGCACGGCAGGCGGCGTCGCCGATTCCCGTCCTCAGCGCGATCGCCGCGAAGACGAAGCACATCGAGGTCGGCACCGGCGTCATCGACATGCGGTATGAGAATCCGCTCTACCTCGCCGAGGAGGCCGCAGCGCTCGACATCCTCGCCGACGGCCGGGTGGCCCTCGGCGTCAGCCGCGGATCACCGGAGCCGGCCGAGCGCGGGTGGGAGGCCTTCGGCTATCTCGATGCCGAGGACGCCAAGGGCGCGAACATCGCCCGCGCGAAGTTCGGGAAGTTCATGGCCGCGATCAAGGGCGAGAAGATGGCTCCGGCCGATCCGAAGCAGTTCGGTCCCGGTGCCCGGCTCTCCATCGAACCGCATGCCCCCGGCCTCGACCGCCGCATCTGGTGGGGTGCGGCGACCCGAGCGACGGGGGAGTGGGCGGCCGAACAGGGCGTCAACCTCATGAGTTCGACCCTGCTCACCGAGGCGACCGGCGATTCGTTCGCCGACCTCCAGCGCGAGCAGATCGACAAGTTCCGCGAAGCATGGAAGGAGGCCGGTCACGACTGGACCCCGCGAGTGTCGGTGAGTCGCAGCATCTTCCCGATCACCACCGATCTCGACGACCTCTACTTCGGGCGGCGCTCCCATGAGGACGGCGACCAGATCGGCATCATCGATGACATGCGCTCGACGTTCGGCAAGACCTATGCGGCGGCCCCGGACGTCCTCATCGAACAGCTCAAGGACGACCCGGCGATCGAAGCCGCCGACACGGTCATGCTGACGATCCCCAGCCAGATCGGCGTCGACTACAATCTCCACGTCCTCCAGTCCTTCGCCGAGCACGTCGCTCCGGCACTGGGCTGGAAGCCGAACTGGGAGGGCCCGGTCACCGGCTACCCGATCTGATCCGCTCCACAGCAGGGCCCGGCGCACACCTCGTGCACCGGGCCCTGCTGTGCGTCATGACGGTGCTGCCGGTGGTGCGCCCGGTCTCGCCGAGGCGATGGTCGAGGTCATGCTTCTTTCCGTCAGTGACTGCTCAGTGGGGGTCGGCCGTCGCCGCACGCCGCCGCCGGCGGACCATGATGACGGCGACGATCGTGCCGAGAGCGAGCATGAGCGAGGACACGAGACTGCCCTCGAAGCCGAACGATCCGCCCGAGATCAGGTCGCTGGCACCGGGGGTCGGGCGGAAGGAGAGGACGGAGGTCTCGACGTCCATGTTCGAGACATGGGCACCCCAGAGGTTGCCCTGACCCCAGTTCCATACGGCATGGAACGCACAGACGCCCCAGAGCCCCTCCTCGGCGAGCGACCAGAAGCCGAGGAACACCGCCACGAGGACGAGGTTGAGCACGGGCACGACGGTGATGCCGCCGTTGGCGCCGTGAAGCAGAGTGAACCACACCGTCTGGACGACGAAGGCCGCCAGCAGTCCCCACTTCCAGGACACGGCCTGGACGAGGTAGCCGCGGGCGAAGAGCTCCTCGGTGCTGCCCTGGATCGTGAAGCCGAAGAGGAGGACGAGCGCGGGAAGCAGCGCACTCCAGTTCGGCGCGCCGAGGGTCCCCTGACCGGTCGCGACGGTGATGAGGGCGACCGCGGAGATCATGACGAGGCCGATGAGCGCTCCGCGGAGGATCTTCACCCCCGCCGAGGGCGCGGCGAAGCCGAGCGAGCGGATCGGTCTGCGCTCCTTGAACCGGACCCAGAGCATGAGGAGGATCGCTCCGACCCCGAAGCTGCCGGTGAGCACCGCCTGGTGGACGAAGGTGAGTCCGGCTCCCTCGGTCGGCAGACCGGCCGGCAGGGCCGCGAGCTGGGCGACGAAGAAGATCACGGTGGCGATGACGATGCCGAGGATCGGACCCGTCGGCCGCTGGGCCTGACCCATCGCCGCAGGGAATGTCAGGGACTGAGCTGGGTTGCCGTTCGGGTTCATCATGCTCCGATCGTCGCGGAGAGAGGGGGAGGTCGCCCTACCGTCACACGCTCACGAGCAGGTGTCAACGGGTGGTCCCACCGCGCCGGCCGCCGGGCAAGGGGATAGGATCGCCAGCGGGAGGACGGTCGACGGTGACGTCGGCTGTCGAGAACGGTCGAAAGGTGTGGAATGGCTGCTGGCGGCGGAATGACTCAGGTGCAGAAGCGGATCCTCCTCGTCGCTCTCGTCCCGCTGTTCATGTCCCTGCTGTCGGTGTCGATCATCAACGTCGTCCTCCCGGCGATCGAACGCGACCTCGGCGCCTCAACCTCCGCCCTGCAGTGGGTCCTCACCGGGTATGCGCTCTCCTTCGGCGTCGTCCTCGTCGCGGCCGGCCGCGCCGGCGACGTCTTCGGCCGGGCTCAGCTCTTCATCGCCGGGGTCAGCCTCTTCGGCATCTCCTCGCTCGTGTCAGGGCTCGCCCCGGACCCGATCACCCTCAACATCGCCCGCGTCGTCATGGGCCTGGGCTCGGGACTGCTCAACCCGCAGGTCGTCGGTCTCCTCCAGCAGTACTTCGAAGGCCCGCGCCGCGGTCGTGCCTTCGGCCTCATGGGCACGATCGTCGGTCTGTCGGTGGCGATCGGACCGGTGCTCGGCGGTGTCCTCATCGCGATCTTCGGCAATGCCTTCGGATGGCGGGCGGCGTTCCTCGTCAACGTCCCGTTCGCCATCCTCGCCGTGATCTTCGCGATCGTCTGGCTGCCGAAGTCCGCGTGGGGCCCGGCTGTCGACCAGACCGACCCCATCGACGAGGCGATGCCCCCGGCCCAGCGTCGGCACCGGCACGATCTCGACCCCGTCGGCGTCATCCTCCTCGGCCTCGGCGTCCTCCTCGTCCTTCTGCCGTTCGTCGAATCCTCCGTCGGCTGGTTCGTATGGTTCGCCCTGCCGCTCGGACTCGTCGTCATCTGGGCGTGGACGAAATGGGAGCGACGGTACGAAGCGCGTGGCCGGACCCCGATGGTCGAACTCGACCTCTTTGCGATCAAGAGCTTCAGCAACGGCTCGATCATCATCGCCCTCTACTTCATGGGGGTGACGAGTGTGTGGGTGATCGTCGCGATGTTCATGCAGCAGGGCCTCGGTCACACCGCGCTGGCCTCGGGGCTCATCGGGCTGCCCGCCGCGCTGCTCTCGGCCCTGTCGGCCGACATCTCCGGGCGCTACGTCTTCCAGGCCGGGCGCCGCCTCGTCGTCTGGGGCATCGTCACCTGCCTCTTCGGACTGCTCTCCTCGGTCCTCGTCGTCGCCCTCCTCGCCCAGGGCATCGGCAGCGAATGGTGGCTGCTGCTCACCCTCAGTTTCGTCGGCATCGCGCAGGGCATGGTCATCAGCCCGAACCAGACGCTCACGCTCAACGAGGTGCCACTCAAGTACGCCGGATCGGCCGGCGGAGTGCTGCAGACGGGTCAGCGCATCGGCACCTCGATGGGGTTGGCGATCCTCACCGCGGTCGCCTTCGCCGTCGTCGCGGTCAGCGACTGGGATCTCGGGCTCATCGTCGCATTCCTGGCAATCGCCGTTGTCGTCATCATCGCCGGCATCGTCGGGATCGCCGAGGTCAGGCGCACGCGGCGACCTCAGCTGTGAGCGGAATAATGTTATCGAATCCAAACCGTTGACCGGACACGACTGTGGAAGACTGTGTACGCAGGTTTTCACAGGGAAGGACAGACGGTGGTAGGCACGGCGAACGATCAGGACCTGGCCCTCGAGGAGCTGGTGCGGTCGGGAGGAATCGAGACCTTCTTCGCACCCGTGGTCGACTCCTTCACCTTCGACACCGTGGGCTACCAGATCCTCCAAGCGCCGATCGGCGATCCCGCTCTCGGCCACGCCGAGTCGGAGAATCTGCGCCAGGCCATGCACGCCTCAGCGATGATCGGCGACATCGACGCCTCGATGCGGGCGACCGCCCTGCGCACCGCCGAGGCGGCCGGACTGCCGAACTCCAACCGCCTCTTCCTCCACGCCGAGGAGGAGTCCTTCGCCACGCTCGAGGATCGGACGGCCGAACCCGATCGCTCGTGCATCCTCCAGCTCGACGCCGACCGCGTCTCCTCCTCTCCGGCCTCCGTCCTCCGCTCAGTGCGCCAGGCCCGGTCGATGGGGTGGGGCGTGGGAATGTCGTCGGTGGGACCCGACCTGCGCAGCACGTCGTTCGTGCCGCTCGTCAACCCCTCGGTCGTCGGACTCCACCCCGACGTCCTCACCATCGAGTGCAGTGCGCAGCTGGCCGAGCTCAATCGGCTCCTCCACGCCCATCTCGAGCGGACCGGCGCGGTCATCCTCGCCGAGGGCGTCTCGAGCGAGGATGACCTCGACCGGGTGCAGGCGCTCGGCGCGCGTTTCATGTCGGGTCCGTACTTCGGTCGCTCGACCCGTGAGCCCGAGCCGTTCGCGCCTCCGGTCGAAGACGCTCTCGCCGATCACCATTCGCGCAACCTCCCGGCGCTCGGCACGCCGTACTCGATTGCGCAGGGGTTGCGACGGGAGCCTCTCGTGATGAACCGCGAACTGCTCATCGCCCAGATCGCCGCCCTCGAGGAGCGGGCTCTGGCCTCGGGTGCGGCGACGATCACGCTCGGCGTCTTCGGGGACGAGGAGTCGTTCTCCCAGGAGACCTATGACCGGTATGAGCGGATCCGCGACACGGTCGGCCTCACAGCGATGTTCTCCGGCGGCTTCACGACTCCGCCGGTGCCTGGAGTTCGCGGGGGAGTCGTCGACGCCTCCGATCCGATGCGCAAGGAGCACGGAGTGGTCGTCGTCGGACCTGACTGGTCGGGTCTCGTGGCCGCCGCGCGCCGCAACGATCCCGGCAGCGACGGACAGGTCGAGTACGACGTCTACATCACCACCGAGCGTTACACGTGCGTCGATGCCGCCCGCAGCGTGCTCACTCGGATCTCCCCGAGCACCTCGGCGCACTGACCCATCTGCTGGTCAGATCATCCCACCGTGGAGCCTGCTCTGACTGCTCTGCGTCGACGGTCTCCCGCGATCCGCGCGAAATGGGAGCTGCCGGGCTTCTGGTGCTAATCTGGTCAGGGCTCGCCCCCGTAGCTCAGCTGGTCAGAGCAGGGAACTCATAATTCTTTGGTCGCCGGTTCAAGTCCGGCCGGGGGCACCCCTGTGCGATCGCCCCGCAGCCCTCACCGCGGTGAGAGGTGTGGGGCTTCGTCGTCGCCCGACGCCGCGAATGAGGCTCGACCTCAGCTGTGCATCGGCGCACCGGTCTCGATCCAGGTTTTGAGGTTGGAGATGAGGACCAGGCTGCCGTGGTCGACCTGGCGGGCGGTCTCAGTGGACGGGTCGAGGTCGAAGTGTTCGATCGTCACCAGCGTGGATCTGCCGCGGGACTCGAGGGACCACACGAGGCGGAAAGAGGCCTCCGGAGCGACGGCGTCGTCCCAGACCGGAGAGAAGGTCATCTCCAGGCGGTGGCCGGGTTCGGTCGCGATGATCGTCCCCTCGGCGGCTGTTCGGCCGTCAGGGTAGGTGTACGCGGTGCCGGGCTCGAGTGACGAGTTGAGCGTCGTGGTGAAGTACCACGAGGAACTCTCCTCGGTCAGTGCGGTCCAGACCCGTTCGGGTGAGGCGTCGATGACGATGGCGTGGCGGTGCAGCGGTGTCGTGGTGCTCATGATCTCCGGTCTCCGTTCGGATGTGCTCTTCAGTTGGTTCAATGCCTGCCCCCACTCGAGGGCGTAGTCGTCGAGCCAGCGGTGTGCCAGCGCGACCAGCGGTGCGGCATTGAGATAGCAGTGGCGGATTCGCCCGGCTTTGTGCGAGGTGACCAATCCTGCGTCCTCGAGCACGCCCACGTGCTTGAGGACGGCATGGCGTCCGAGTGCGGGCAGGACCTGCCCGAGCTCGCTCACGCTCTGCCCGTCTCGGTCGTGGAGGGCGTCGAGAAGAGCGCGTCGACTCGGTTGGGAGAGCGCCAGGAGGACCTGGTCGTCATCGGAAGTCGCCACGGACGCAACAATAGGTGACTCATGAGTCACCTGTCTAGACCCGGCATGGACCCGATTCGCCAGGCAGCGACGTCGGCTGCGACCCCAGCCCGGGGAACCGCGAAGGCAATCGGTCTCCAGGAGAGAGCTCGATCATTAAATCTCTGCCTGATGATCATTCACAATGATTTGCTTTTCATTGAGGGCGTGGAGGTTCATGCTGAAAGGGAGCGAAAGTCGCTGCACAGGTGGGAGGAGTTGGTGATGATGGTGCTGCTGATTGTGGTCGGGATGATGATCGGTGTTCTCCTCGTCATCGGGCGGGCCGTGTGCCCCGCTGCCGAACGCCTCGCGTGGCACGACCTCGGGCTCGACGGATGGGTGGTCACCGCCGTGCGCGGCTGGGCCGCCGTCAGCGGTCTCTCGCGGTTGGAGACGATGACCGAGCAGATGCATCGCCGCCGCTCCTGACCGCGTTGAAGAACCGCGTGTCATCAGGCATTTCGCTACTTGGCTCACGTGTGTTTGTCGACTATCATGAGCGGAGTACCTCCTTTCGGATCGTAGGGGAAGACGTATCCGAGGTAGGAGGCACACATGGATATGACACAGGGCGTACTCTTCGTCCACTCAGCACCTCGCGCGCTCTGCCCGCACATCGAATGGGCAGCGGGCGGGGCGATCGGCGCACAGGCACGCTTCGACTGGTCACCCCAGCCGGCAGCTCCGGGCCTCGTGCGCGCCGAAGTCTGCTGGCGTGCACCGGCAGGTTCGGGCTCTCGCATCGCATCCGCACTTCGCGGATGGGACTCCCTGCGCTACGAAGTCACCGAGGAACCCTCGGCCGGTGTCGACGGCGGACGGTGGAGCCACACTCCTGACCTCGGCATCTACCACGCCGTGACCGACACCGTCGGCAACATCCTCGTGCCCGAAGACCGCATCCGCTCCGTTATGGAGCGTGCCGGCGGAGATCCCGCGAAGCTCGCCCACGAGATGGGCCTCGCCCTCGGCGAAGCGTGGGACGAAGAGCTCGACGCATTCCGCCACGCCGGTGAGGGTGCCCCCGTGCGCTGGCTGACGAAGGTCGGCTGACTCCGGCACACTCGCAGCGATTCCGCACCCCGACTGTGCGGCGACCCTGCAGGATGACCGGTGGGCGCGTCTCTGCCTCCGACGTGCCCATCGGTCTGCGCCTCATCGGCGACACAAGGAAGGGCCCCAGCCGAAGCTGGGGCCCTTCCTGGTGTCGCTGGACGTATGTCGGTCGATCACACGGACTTGAAGGCGACGACCGCGTTGTGTCCGCCGAATCCGAAGGAGTTCGACAGGGCGGCGATGTCACCGTCGGGCAGCTGTGCGGGAGTGTCCCGGACGATGTTGATCTTCACCTTGGGATCGACCTCGGTGATGTTCATCGTCGGAGGAGCGGTCCGCGTCTCGAGCGCCTTGACCGTGAAGATCGCCTCGACCGCCCCGGCACCGCCGAGGAGGTGACCGGTCATCGACTTCGTGCCGCTGACGAGCGTGTCGTCGACGGAGTCGCCGAGGAGCTCGGCGATGGCCACGGACTCGGGGATGTCACCGACCGGCGTCGACGTCGCATGCGCGTTGACGTGCTTGATGTCGGCAGGGGTGAGGCCGGCGGCCTCGAGCGCATCCTCCATCGCCTTGAGCGCGTACTTGCCCTCGGGCTCGTTGCCGGTGATGTGGTAGGCGTCGTTCGAGATGCCCCAGCTGGCCACCTCGGCGTAGATCTTCGCCCCGCGGGCCTTCGCGTGCTCCTCGGTCTCGAGGATGAGCGCGCCGGCGCCTTCGCCCATGACGAAGCCGTCACGGTCGACGTCGTAGGGCCGAGACGCGGTCTCGGGGGAATCCGTGCGACGCGAAAGCGCCTGCATCGAATTGAACGCCGCCAGGGTGATCGGGTGGATCGCGGCTTCGGATCCGCCGGCGATGACGATGTCGGCGTCGCCGTTCGCGATGAGGTCGTAGGCGTGACCGAGGCTCTCGGTCGACGACGCGCAGGCCGAGACCATCGTCTGCACACCGGCGCGCGCCTTGAACTCCATGCCGATCGCGGCAGCCGGGCCGTTGGGCATGAGCATCGGCACGGTCAGGGGCATGACGCTGCGCGGCCCTTCGTCCTTGAGCGTGTCCCACGCGTCGAGCAGCGTCCACACGCCGCCGATGCCGGTGGCCCAGGAGACGGCGGTGCGTTCGGGATCGGTCTCCTCGAGACCGGCGTCGGCCATGGCCTCACGGGCGGAGATGAGAGCGAACTGGCTCGAGGGGTCGAGGCGCTTGGCCTGCACCCGCTTGAGCTTCTCGGGCACGACCTCGGGGTCGACCGTCGCAGCGAAGTCGACGGTCAGGCCGTACTTCTCGGCCCAGTCGTTGTCGAGCGTGGACACGCCGGACTGACCGGCCAGCAGGGCCTGCCAGGTCTCATCGGCAGTGGCGCCCAAGGGGGTCACCGCACCAATCCCGGTGACGACAACTTTTGGTGTCATGGTGTAAACCTCGTCGATAGTGTGGGACACGGCCCGTCGGTGGACGGGCCGTGTGCGTCCTCAGATGTTCAGGCTTCTTGGGCCTTGTTGATGTAGTCGACGGCATCCTGGACGGTGACGAGGTCCTTGACGTCGTCGTCCGGGATCTTCACGCCGAACTTCTTCTCGGCGTTGACGACGATCGTCATCATGGAGATCGAGTCGATGTCGAGATCGTCGGTGAACGACTTGGAGGGCTCGACGGCCTCGACGGCCAGGCCGGTCTCTTCGTTGACGATCTCTGCCAGTCCGGAGAGGACTTCAGCTTCGGTGAATGCCATTTCTTTCCTACTTTCTAGTGACAACCGAGATGTCCCCGGTCGGATTGGAACGGTATCGACGAGTGTCCCGCCGAATATCTTAGGTCATTCGCGCGGTGATTTCGCCCGCGCCACGGGCGCTCAGGGCAGGCGAACGACCTGTGCGCCGTAGACGAGTCCGGCGCCGAATCCCATCTGAAGGGCGAGTCCGCCGCTGAGTTCGGGCTGTTCGCGCAGGAGACGTTCGGTGGCCAGCGGGATCGAGGCCGCCGAGGTGTTGCCGTTGTCGGCGATGTCACGGGCGATGACGACGGACTCGGGCAGACCCAGCTGCTTGGCGAGTTCGTCGATGATGCGCATGTTCGCCTGGTGGGGGATGAAGGCGGCGAGGTCGGAGGCTTCGACTCCGGATTCCTCGAGAGCCTTCTTCGCCACCTCGGCGCCGTCCCACACCGCCCAGCGGAAGACGGTGGGTCCGTCCTGGCGCAGGGTGGGGAACGGCAGGTCGCGGTCGTCGCGGACATCCATGAGGGATTCGGTCATCCGGATCGTCGACCAGTTCTCGCCCTTCGACCCCCACACGGTCTTCGAGATCCCCGGCTCATCGGCCGAGGTGACGACGACCGCGCCGGCCCCGTCGCCGAGGATGAAGGAGATCGAACGGTCGGTGGGATCGATGACGTCGGAGAGCTTCTCAGCGCCGATGACGAGGACGTTGTCCATCGTGCCGGCGCGCACGAGCGCATCGGCCTGGGCGATGCCGTAGCAGTAGCCGGCGCACGCGGCGCTGATGTCCCATGCGGGCACCGGTCCGGTGCCGATGCGGTCGGTGAGCGCAGCGGCGGCCGAGGGCGTGAAATAGGGGAAGGTCACCGTGGAGATGATGACGCCGCCGATGTCCTCGGGCTTGAGTCCCGCCGAGGCGATCGCCTCGAGGGCCGCTTCTTCGCACATCTCGAGCACGCCGACGTCCTTGCTGGCCCGGCGGCGGGTGACGATGCCGGTGCGCTGCCGGATCCACTCGTCCGAGGAGTTGATCGGACCGGCGATCTCGTCGTTGGTCACGAGGTTCTCGGCGCGGTAGGCGCCGATGCCGGCGATCTTCGAGAACCGGCCGGTCTGTGCGGTGTTGAGTGTGGGCATGGCGGTGGTCATCCTTCTTCTCCGGCGTTGGCCGCGGCGCCCGCATGGGCGGCCGCGAACTCACGCGCACCGTCGAGGTCGGCGGCTGACTTGATCGGGTAGGTCTCGACGCCCTTGAGCGCCCGGCGGGCGATGCCGGTGAGCGTGCCGCCGGGGACGAGCTCGATGAGCCCGGTGACGCCGAGGCGCTGCAGCGTCTCCTGGCAGAGGTCCCAGCGCACCGGGTTGGTCACCTGGGTGACGAGGAGGTCGACGTAGGCTGCACCGCTGTCGACGACGCTGCCGTCGGAATTCGTGAGGATCGGCAGGCTCGGATCGGTCACGGTCAGCTCGGTCGCGGTCTCCGTCAGCGCCGGCACAGCCGGAGCCATGTACTCGGTGTGGAACGCCCCGGCGACGGGCAGCGGGATGACCCGGGCGCGCTCGGGCGGGTTCTCCGCGAGGGTCTCGAGGTTCGTCAGTGCACCGGCGGCCACGGTCTGGCCGCCGCCGTTGACGTTGGCCGGTGCGGCACCGGCGGCATCGATCGCGGCGAGGACGTCCGCGGGCTCCCCGCCGACGACGGCGGACATCCCGGTCGGGGTGGCGGCTGCGGCCTCGGCCATGCCGGCGCCGCGCACAGCGACGAAGCGCATGGCATCGGCGGGAGTGAGGATGCCGGCGATCTGTGCGGCGGCGATCTCACCGACCGAGTGGCCGGCGACGACGTCGGGGGTGACGCCGAGCTCGGCGGCGCAGGCGATGGCCGCGGCGACGAGCAGCGGCTGCGCGAGCGCGGTGTCCTTGATCGTCTCGTCATCGGAGGTCGTGCCGTGTGCGCGCAGGTCGATGCCCGACGCGGCGGCGAGGTCATCGATCTGTGCTGAGAAGGTCTCGAGTTCGAGGAAGGACTCGAGGAAACCTGACTTCTGGGCGCCCTGACCTGGGCACGTGATCACTAGCACTGAGAATCTCTTTTCGTTCGACGTCGCTGTTCAATCTAACGGATGGTTGTCGGGCGTCATTGCGTTTTGTCGCCTTGCGACAATAGCCCGGCATCTGACAGTCGTCCGTACACCAATGCGATGTGGATGACGAAGGCGTCCCGGGAGACGGTGGGATCGAGCCCGATCGCCTCGGTGATCTTCCGCAGCCGGTACCGGACGGTGTTGGGGTGGACGGACAGCGCCTTCGCGGTGGCTTCGAGGGAGGAGCCGAACTCGACGTAGGCGCTCACCGTCTTGAGCAGCTGGCCGGTGCCCGAGGTCAGCGGCTCGTAGTAGCGGGAGATGAGTTCACCCAGGGCCACGGCGTCGCCGGCCAGAGCCCTCTCGGGCAGGAGCTCGTCGGCCTTGACCGGGCGCGGGGAGTCGGGTCGGGCGGTGGCGGCCTTGAGCGCCATGATCGCCGCCTTCGCCGAGGTGGCCGCCTCGGCGAGCGTCGGCACGCTGGGACCGACGATGACCTCGGAGGGGCCGAAGCAGTCCGAGAGGTCCTCGACTGCGGTGTCGAGGTCGCTGACGCCGCCGAGGACGAGGAGGAGGCGGTTGTCGTGGATGCCGACGAGGGCGTCCTCGGCCCATTTCCGGGCTTTGCGGCGGATGACCTCGATGCCCTTCTTCGCCGACCGCTGCGGGGCACGGCCGACGAGGACGGTGACCGGTTCCTCGGACTGCCACCCGAAGGCGGCAGTGCGGCTGGCGAGTTCGTCGACGGAGTCCCCGCGCACGAGGGCGTCGACGACCATCGCCTCGAGACGGGCGTCCCAGCTGCCGCGGGCCTCGGCGGCCCGGGCGTAGACGTCGGCTGCGGCGAACGCGATCTCGCGGGAGTAGATGAGCACGGCTTCGCGCAGCGCCGGCTGCTCGGCGGTGCGCGCGATGTCGGGCACGCGCTCCTCGACGACTTCGACGACGACCTTGAGCAGCTGGAGGGTCTGCTGGAGGCTGATGGCGCGGATGAGGTCGCGGGGCGCGGACTTGAAGATCTCGCTGACGACCCGCAGATCGGTGTCGGGCTGACGGTACCAGTCGATGAACGAGCTGATGCCCGACTGGGCGAGGAGCCCGACCCATGAACGATCCGATGGCGACATCGAGCGGTACCAGGGCAGCCGGGTGTCGAGCCGCTGCAGGGTCACGGTGGAGAGGACGCCGACGCCTGCGCGCAGTCGTCGACCCGTCTCCGCTCGCCGACGGAGAGTCTCAGTGTCGGAGGTCATGGACTCCAGCTTAAAGCCTGTTGGACAAAACGCTTGTGCGAAACGCACAAAAATCTGTCATCGGGAACAGAAATGGCCGGAGTCCTGTCGACTCCGGCCATCTCCGTCACTCAGCGTGTGCGGCTGCTCACCTGCTCAGGCTCACGCACCTGCACCTTCGGTCGAACCGGAGGCGCCCGCCCGAGGATCGTCGAGCTGGTACTTCTTCGCCGCCTCGGCGGCCTTGTCGATCGGGATCACTCCGGTGTCCGCAAGCGAGATGAGCGCCTGGGTCGCCATCGAGGGACCGTCGACGAGGTAGTACCGGCGCGCCGCGGGACGGGTGTCCGAGATCGCGTAGCCGTCGGTGCCCAGCGACGTGAAGTGATTGGGCACGTACTGCCGGATCTGGTCGGGCACGGCACGCATGAAGTCCGAGGTCGCGATGACCGGACCCGAGGCGTCGAGGAGCTTCTCGGTGACGAACGGGATCCGCGGCTCGGCCTCAGGGTCGAGCAGGCGCGCATCGTCGGCGGCGAGGCCGTCGCGGCGCAGCTCGGTCCACGAGGTCACCGACCACACGTCGGCGGACACGCCCCAGTCCTTCTCGAGGAGCTCCTGGGCTTCCAGGGCCCACGGCACACCGACGCCGGAGGCCATGAGCTGAACCTTCGGTCCTCCGTTGTCGGGCCCCTTCTTGAGCAGGTACATGCCCCGCAGCAGGCCGTCGACGTCGAGGTCCTCGGGTTCGGCCGGCTGGACCATCGGCTCGTTGTACATCGTCAGGTAGTAGAGGACGTTGGGGTCCCGGCCGTCGTCGGGCCCGTACATCCGGTTGAGTCCGTCCTTGACGATGTGGGAGATCTCGTAGACGTAGGCCGGGTCGTAGGAGATCACCGACGGGTACGTCGAGGAGAGCAGGTGCGAGTGACCGTCACCGTGCTGGAGTCCCTCGGCCACGAGCGTCGTGCGTCCCGCGGTGGCGCCGAGGACGAAGCCGCGGGCCATCTGGTCACCGGCGGCCCAGAAGAAGTCACCGGTGCGCTGGAACCCGAACATCGAGTAGAAGATGTAGAACGGGATCATCGGTTCGCCGTGGGTGGCGTACGAGGTGCCGACCGCGGTCAGGGCCGCCGTCGCCCCGGCCTCGTTGATGCCGACGTGGAGGAGCTGGCCGTCCATCGCCTCCTTGTAGGCGAGGAACAGGTCGCGGTCGACGGAGATGTAGTTCTGCCCGTGCGGGTTGTAGATCTTCGCCGTCGGGAAGAACGAGTCCATGCCGAAGGTGCGGGCCTCATCGGGGATGATCGGCACGATGCGCTTGCCGAACTCCTTGTCGCGCATGAGGTCCTTGAGGACGCGGACGAAGCCCATGGTCGTCGCGATCGTCTGCTTGCCGGAGCCGCGGCGTCCGGCCTCGTAGGCCTTGTCGCCGGGCAGGGCGAGGTCGACGTACGTGCTGCGCCGTTCGGGGGAGTACCCGCCGAGGTCGGCCCGCCGCTGCTGGAGGTACTTGATCTCCGGGGCGTCGGGGCCCGGGTGGTAGTACGGCGGCAGCTTCGGGTTCTCCTCGAGCTCCTTGTCGGAGATCGGGATCTGGAAGTGATCGCGGGCGAGCTTGAGGTCGTCGATCGTCATCTTCTTCATCTGGTGCGTCGCGTTGCGCGCCTCGAAGTGCGGACCGAGCGAGTAGCCCTTGACGGTCTTGACGAGGATGACGGTGGGCTGACCGGTGTGCTCGAACGCGGCCTTGTAGGCGGCGTAGACCTTGCGGTAGTCGTGGCCGCCGCGCTTGAGCTGCCAGATCTGCTCATCCGAGTAGTTCTCGACCATCGCCTTCGTCCGCGGATCGCGGCCGAAGAAGTTGTCGCGGACGAACCCGCCGGACTCGCCCTTGTAGGTCTGGTAGTCACCGTCGGGGGTCTCGTTCATGAGGTTGACGAGGGCGCCGTCGCGGTCCTTGGCCAGCAGCGCATCCCACTCGCGGCCCCAGACGACCTTGATGACGTTCCAGCCGGCCCCGCGGAAGTACGCTTCGAGCTCCTGGATGATCTTGCCGTTGCCGCGCACCGGTCCGTCGAGGCGCTGCAGGTTGCAGTTGATGACGAAGTTGAGGTTGTCGAGCTCCTCGTAGGCGGCGACGTGGAGCATGCCGCGGCTTTCGGGCTCGTCGAGCTCGCCGTCGCCGAGGAACGCCCACGTCTGCTGCTGCGAGGTGTCCTTGATCCCCCGATTGTGGAGGTACTTGTCGAACTGGGCCTGGGCGATCGCGTTCATCGGGCCGAGGCCCATCGAGACGGTCGGGTGCTCCCAGAAGTGCTCGAGCTGCCGCGGGTGCGGGTACGACGGAAGGCCGGCGGGCTTGCCGTCGATGAGGTGGGACTGCTGCTGACGGAATCCGTCGAGCTCCTCCTCGCTCATCCGTCCCTCGAGGAAGGCGCGGGCGTACATGCCGGGGGAGGCGTGTCCCTGATAGAAGATGTGGTCGCCGCCGCCGGGGTGGTCCTTGCCGCGGAAGAAGTGGTTGAGACCGACTTCGTAGAGAGTCGCCGAGGAGGCGTAGGTGGAGATGTGACCGCCGACCTCGATGCCGGGGCGCTGGGCGCGGTGGACGAGCATCGCGGCATTCCAGCGGTTCCACCGGCGGTAGCGGCGTTCGACCTCTTCGTCACCGGGGAACCACGGTTCGTTCTCAGGCCCGATCGTGTTGACGTAGTCGGTGGCGGTGAGGCTGGGCACGCCGATCTGCTTCTGGCGCGAGCGCTCGAGCATCCGCAGCATGACGTAGCGCGCACGCGAGCGCCCGCCTTCATCGATGAGGGAGTCGAGAGAGGCCAACCACTCCTCTGTCTCCTCTGGATCGATGTCAGGCACCTGGCTTGGCAGCCCGTTGAGTATCGGTCCGCCCTGATTGCGATTGTCCACAGTGTGGTCCTCTCTTCCCTCCGCGACCTGCATTGGTGGCGAAGTCGCGTTCTGCCGATGGAATGCGGTTCGGGTGATGACACTGAGCCCAGGGTCCACCGGATTCGATTCCAGCCTAGTACGCGGCGGCCGACTTCGCTCTGCCGTCTCCTGTGATCTGGATGACGACGACGGAATCCGCAGAACGGCCCGGCGAACGGGCGCGCCGACATTTGCCCCCGCCTGCAAATGGCGGAACAATGTGGGTATGAGCAACTCCGCTTCTGAAAGGACCTCTTCCACGTCGACCCTGCCGACCGAACTGGGACACAATCTCGGATTGGCAGCGGGGGACTATGTGCAAGAAATCGGCTACGACGACGACGTCGACCTCGATCTGTGCCAGGCGATCGAGACCATCATCGGAGAGAAGATCGCCGACGGCGACGTCGATGACGTATTCGACGTCATCCTCATGTGGTGGAGGTCCGACGACGACGACCTCATCGACGGGCTCGTCGACGCTCAGGTCACTCTCAAGGACGGAGGGGTCGTGTGGCTGCTCTCTCCCAAGGCCAACCGACCCGGCCACATCACTCCGGCAGAGATCTCCGAAGCGGCCCCGACCGCCGGCATGCACGTCACCTCGACCGTGTCCGCGGCCGAGGATTGGGCGGGCTTCCGCCTCGTCGGCAAGAAGAACTACTCATGAGCGCAGGCCGTCCATGATCCCCGGGCCCGGCGACCGGGCTCCCGACTTCTCCGTGACCGATCAGTTCGGCCGGACCATCACCCTCGCCGAGGCGACCGGCAGCTCCGTGGTCATCCTCGCGTTCCTGCCCTATGCCTTCTCCCCGGTGTGCGGCGACGAGATCCGCGCCCTGCAGGAGATCCAGGATGACGCCGATGCGGCAGGCGATGACCTCACCGTCATCGCGATCACCGCGGATGCGAAGTACACGCTGGCGGCGTGGGGTGCCGAACGGGGCGTGAATCTCTCGATCGGCTCGGACTTCTGGCCCCACGGTGCCGTGGCGCGTGCCTACGGCGTCTTCGACGAGGACCACGGAGTCGCCGAACGCGGTGTGTTCGTCATCACGAAAGCCGGTACGATCGAAAGCGGCCGCCAGGTCGCACGCACCGAGACCCGGGACTTCGCGATCGAGGCCCGCATCGCCGCCGGCATCGCCTGAGCCACCGGCAGCGCTGCGACCGCAGCACACCGGGCCGCTTTTCAGCCGCCCTCGACCGAGGAGGACCGCCATGGCCACGATCTTCACGAAGATCATCAACGGAGAGATCCCCGGAGCATTCGTCTACGAGGACGACCGGTGTGTCGCCTTCCTCGACGTCTCCCCGCTCACCGAGGGACATGCGATGGTCGTCCCGCGCGAGGAGATCTCGGCATGGACGGACCTCGACGACGACCTCCTCGATCACCTCATGAATGTCGCGAAGCGGATCGGCCGTGCTCAGGAGGCCGCGTTCGACTGCGAGCGGATCGGGATGATGATCGTCGGCTACGAGGTGCCCCACGTCCACATCCATGTGTGGCCGACGACGTCGATGGCCGATTTCGACATCTCCGACCGGGCCCCGATGCAGGACGCGCAGACGCTGGAAGGGCCCGCCGAGAGGATTCGGCAGGCCCTGTCCCAGCAGTCCTGAGCGTCAGTTCGCGTCGAGGTAGGACACGAGCGCGGCGCGGACGAACTCCGCACCCTGCTCACCGCCGTAGTTCGCGGCGAACCGTGGGTCGGCGACGTACATCTCCGCGAGTCCTCGAACGTAGCCGTCGGTGTCACCGTCGGGATCGGCGGCCGGGGTCCCGGGGACCGAGGACAGCCACTCGATGTAACGGCGGGACAGATCCCGCGCCTCGGGCGAATCCGGGTCGACACCCGCCTCGGCGGCTTGGGACCATTCGGCGGCAAGGTCGCGGACACGGACCTGCCAGCCGGCGCGCTCGTCGTCGTTCATCCCATTCCACCATTTCTCCGAGGTCTCGTAGGCGGCATCACCCCACCGCTGCCGGACCTCGTCTTCGTGCTCTCGATGGTCGAAGCCATCGAACATCTCCTCCGCCATGAGCGGTTCACCTGCTCTCAGTCGTGTCATCGTCGCGGTGACGGCGGCGATCTGCCGCTCCAGGCGCGCTCGCTCGCGTCCGAGCTCGCGCACGTGCTCCTCGAGGGCGGTGATCGGATCCGCGGTGGTCTCGAGCACCTCGGCGATCCGACCCAGCGGCAGGCCGAGCTCCCGCAGGAGGAGAATCCTCTGCAGGCGGACGAGGGCGTCCTCGTCGTAGTGTCGGCTGCCACCGGCTGCCCTCGACGACGGAGACAGCAGGCCGATCGCGTCGTAGTGACGCAGAGTCCGGCTCGTCGTGCCCGTCAGTCGCGCTGTTTCCTGTATGGACCAGTCCATGGGAATCAGCGTAGAAGTTGACGTCGCGTCAATGTCAACACCCCGTCAAGCGCGGCAACGGCGTTAGTGGTCACAGAACCGAGGGATGTGCGCGAACTCGGCTCCATTGCCTCGGGTCTGTGACTGCGAACGCCTGCTCACGCGGCGGCGCGGACGGCGTCGAGGGCGGTGAAGAGGTCCTCGGCGAGGTCGTCGACGTGTTCGAGGCCGACGGAGAGGCGCACGAGTCCGTCGCCGGGCTTGGCCTCGGAGGCGACGGGACGGTGGGTCAGCGACGCGGGGTGCTGGATGAGGGTGTCGGCGCCGCCGAGGGAGACGGCATGGACGACGAGGCGGCAGTTCTCGACGAAGGTGCGGGCCGCCTCGAAGCCGCCGGCGATGTCGAGGGCGATCATCGCGCCGGGGCCGGCCATCTGCCGACCGAGCAGACCGTGCGGATCCTGCCCCTCGAGTCCGGGATAGCGGACCGCGGCGATCGCCGGATGGGCGCTGAGGCGCTCGGCCAGCTGCGTCGCGGTCGCCTGGGCGGCGCGCATCCGCACCCCGAGCGTGCGCAGTCCGCGATGGAGGAGGTAGGCGCCCATCGGATGGAGCAGGGCGCCGGTGATCGCGCGGACCTGACGCAAGCGGGTCGCCCACTGCGAGTTCGTCGCGATGATCCCGCCCATCGCATCGCCGTGGCCGCCGATGTACTTCGTCGCACTGTGGAGGACGAGGACGGCGCCGTGCCGGATCGGGCGCTGGAGAACGGGCGTGGAGAAGGTGTTGTCGACGAGGACGGGCACAGCGCCCGCCGCCGCGACGACAGCGTCGAGGTCGACGAGGTCGAGGCTCGGGTTCGCTGGGGTCTCGACGATGACGAGACCGGTGTCGTCCCGCACGGCCGAGGTGATGCCCTCCGGCGTCGTCCACGTCACCGTGGTGCCGAGCAGACCGGAGTCGAGCAGATGGTCGCTGCCGCCGTAGAGCGGACGGACGGCGACGATGTGCGGGGTCCCGGCGCTGACCGCGGCGAGCAGTGCCGCCGTCAGGGCCGCCATGCCAGTGGCGAAGGCCACGGCCTCCTCGGCGTGTTCGAGATCGGCGAGGGCGGATTCGAAGCGGGCGACGCCGGGCTGCCACAGACGCTGGTAGACGGCGGAGTCGCCTTCGCGCAGGGGATGGCCGGTGGCGAGCCATTCATACGATTCGCCGCCGGTGTCGATGTCGCCGACCGGGTTCGTCGTCGAGAGATCGATCGCGGGAACATGGACGCCCGCCTCGGTGAGGCCGTCCATGCCGCCGTGGACCATGAGGGTTTCGGGGTGAAGGGGTGATTCGGGGTGAAGAGAGGTCATGGCGGAATTCAATCGGGTTTCTCTCAACGACCGCAAGGAATCATCAAGGATCTTCTGCATTCGACCCTGTTCCGGCAGGATCCTTGACGAAGTGAACAGTGACGTGACGCGCGCCGCAGGATCTGCCGTCGGTGCGTCTCGCCTCGGTGCGCGGGTGCCGGGGAGCTGAGAGGAGCCTCTGCGTGGTGGTCATGCCTTGACCGGGCCACCCGATGTGCCTAAGCTCATTGAACATAATCATTATGGTTAATATCACATGATGACCCAACTCGAGGAGGAGTTGCCCCATGGTTGATGTCGATGTCATTCAGGTCGGATTCGGTCCCGTCGGACAAGTGCACGCAGCACTGCTCGGGGCGCAGGGACACACGGTCGCGGCCTTCGACAAATGGCCGGGAACCTACCCGCTGCCGCGCGCCGGACATCTCGATCACGAGATCATGCGGATCCTCCAGGGCATCGGCGCGACCGACGCCTTCCGGCTCCAGGCGATTCCGATTCCCGACTACGACTGGGTGAATGCGGCGGGGGAGCTGCTGCTGCGGATCGACTGGAATGCTCCGACGCCGTCGGGCTGGAAGTCGGACTACCTGTTCTACCAGCCGGAGCTCGAGGCGGCCGTGCTCGACGCGGTCGGCAGACATCCCAGTGTCACCGTCGAACTCGGGTGGGAGGCCGTCGAGGTGACCAACCATCCCGACCATGTCGAGGTGCGCGTGCGCGAGGTCGAGAAGACCGAGGCGGGCCTCACTCCTACCGGCAACGAGAAGACGGTCACCGGTCGCTACCTCATCGGTGCCGACGGCGCGAACTCCCTTGTCCGCCGGCAGGTCGGCATCGAATGGGAGGATCTCGGCTTCGAGGAGGACTGGCTCGTCACCGACATCGAACCCCATGATCGCGATATGGTCATCGACATGCCCGACGCCGGGCAGATCTGCGACCCGGAGCGTCCGGTCTCCCTCTTCCGCTGGCTGGGGCGGCACACGGCGCGCTGGGAGTTCATGCTGCTCGACGATGAGAGCCCCGAGGACATGGCGAAGGAGGAGACGATCTGGTCGCTGCTGTCGCGATGGGGGCTGAGTGCGGACAACGCGTCGATCGTGCGGAAGAAGGTCTACGGCTTCCGCTCGCTCATCGCCTCGACGTTCCGCCGGGATCGCACACTGCTCATCGGCGATTCCGCCCATCTCATGCCGCCGTTCATGGGGCAGGGGCTGTCCTCGGGCCTCCGCGACGCCGTCAATCTCGCATGGAAGCTCGACCTTGTGCTCTCCGCGCGGGCCGGTGACGATCTGCTCGACGCCTACACCGTCGAACGGCGCCCTCATGCCCGGGCCTACATCGAGGCGTCGATGGCGCTCGGCCGGGTGGTCTGCATGAAGGATCCGGATGAGGTCGCGGCCCGTGATGCCGCATTCCTCGCCGGGGAGGTCCCGCCGCCGGTCCTGCCGTGGCTGTATGAGGGGGTCCTCGACGGCGGTGAGAGCACCGAGGTGATCGGACGTCTCGGTCTGCAGGCCAGGGTGGAGGCGCAGGGCCGGGACGGCCTGGCCGACGATGTCATCGGCACAGGGTGGACGCTGCTGTCCTCCCGCGGTGACTATCTTGACGACCTCACCGCCGAGCAGCGGGCGATCATCGATGCGCTGGGCATGGTCCACGCCCATGTCAGTCGGGCCGAACTCGATTCGGCACACAGCGTCGTCGACGTCGACGCCGACTACTCCCGCTGGTTCCGCGACATCGGCTCACCGATCGTCATCGTGCGACCCGACTACTACGTCTTCGGTCATGCCGCGAACTCCGCGGAGCTCGGCGCACTCCTTGACCGTCTCGCCGAGCGGGCCTCACTCACCATGTCCCCTGCGGCGGACGCCGTCCACGACAAAGCCGCCGCGCAGGTCTGAGCGGCCAGCAGCTCCGGGCGCTGGGCACGCGCGGATCGTCGATGGGATGGGAGCTGGCGCGCCCGAGTGCGTAGACTCTCCGAGACGGATCAGTTGAGGGGAGCGGGCACCGTGTCGCAGAAGATCGAACTCGATGACATCGACCGGCGTCTGCTCTCGGCCCTGAGCGAGAATGCCCGCGCGTCGGGTGCTGCTCTGGCCGCGGAGGTCGGGATCTCGGAGTCGACGGTGTCGCTGCGGCTCAAGCGTCTGCGCTCGAGCGGCGTCATCCGCGGCTACAGCGTCGACATCGACACCTCGGCGCTCGGAATTCCGCTCCAGGCGCTCATCTCGATCCGCCTCGCCCAGCACGACCGGGCGCAGATCGACGCCTTCACCGCCGCGGCGCCGAAGTTCCCCGGCGTCGTGCGGATGTACCACATGGCCGGCGCCGACGACTATCTCCTCCACATCGTCGCCCCCGACACCGAGGCGGTCCAGGCCTTCGTCCTCGACTACCTCACCCGGTACCCGGCGGTCGCCCACACGCGGACGAACCTCATCTATCGCGTCGAGGACGGCACGGACTGGCTGCCGGAGAGCTGAGCACTGACAGGGTCGACCGCCTCGGCGATAATCGATCCATGGCCGAACAGAAGACAAAGCCCACCGACGCCGATGTCCACGCCTTCATCGCTGCCGCGACCCCGGCGAAGCGCCGTGTCGACGGCCAGCGGCTCGCGGAGATCTTCACCGAGGTGACCGGGGTCGATCCGGTGATGTGGGGGCCGTCGATGGTCGGCTACGGCGAGTATCACTACCGGTCACCGGTCAACCCGCGCAATCACGGGGTGTGGCCGAAGACTGCGTTCTCCCCGCGGAAGGCGCAGCTGTCGCTCTACGGCCTCAAGGACCTTCCGAACGGTGCGGCTCTGCTGCCGAGGCTCGGGACGTACACCGAAGGGGCCGGGTGCGTGTACGTGAAGAAGCTCGAGGACATCGACGAGGCGGTCCTCCGGCAGCTCATCGCGATCGCCTTCGCCCGGGAGGACGACCCCGAACCGCAGCGGTGAGCGTTCTGCACAGGCCCCGGTGGCTCTCAGGTCCTGAGCGGTGGCCGCGATCCGATGCTCAGGCCCGGTTTGCGCTGGTGGACGGAGAAGTAGGTGAGGCCGGAAGGGCCGGCGAGGAATCGGCGGGACGAACGGCGGGGGAGCCAGACGATGAGACCGGGGGAGAGGTCGAGGGTGTCCGCGGCCGTCTCGAGGGTTCCCGAACCGGAGAGGACATGGATGAGGACGTCGAGGTCGGGACCGGTGTGGGCGCGGATCTCGTCAGCGGCCGGCAGAGTGATGATGTTCGCGTCGAGATCCCGCTCAGGCGGGGTCAGCTGCCAGGCGGAACCGGACATCCGCGGTGGGACCTCGAGTTCGGAGGTGTCGGCGACGATCTGGGGAGTGGGCATGGGGACCACTCTAGAACGAAAGAATCTCGGGGCATCGCGCGTGCGATGCCCCGAGATTTCACTTGGTCGGGATAGCGGGATTTGAACCCACGACCTCCTCGTCCCGAACGAGGCGCGCTACCAACCTGCGCCATATCCCGTGACCAGCAACTACTATAGCCAGGGGATCGCGCATTTGAGAAATCGAGCGCGGGGAATGTCGAAAAGTGAAAGGTACGTCTCATTGGCGCTGAGTGCTGAGAGCATCACGATGACCGCACTCGACGTGCTCTCACGCTACGGATTGGGCGATCTGTCGATGCGTCGCCTCGCCCGTGAGCTCGACGTTCAGCCCTCTGCGCTCTATTGGCATGTGAAGAACAAGCAGGACCTCCTCGTGCTCATCGCGAAGAAGATGGGCGCCGAGGTCGACGGCCGCGCCCCGGTCACTGCAGACCCGCTCGTCACCGTTCTGGCGCTGCGCGATGTGCTGCTGCGGTTCCGTGACGGCGCGGAGATCTTCATGCTCGGCTACTCGCTCGCTCCGGACGACGTCACCCCCGCCGGACTGACCCCGGCACGGCTCGGGGCGACCACCTCGGCGGCCGTGCTGTCCTACGCCCTCGGTGCGGTCGCGATCGAACAGAACCGCGCCCTCTTCGACGTCGCGGACGCCGCCGCAGGTGAGCGGTTCGCCGAGGTGGCCGCCGGGCTCCTGCGGCAACAGGACTGACCCGGGGTGGGCAGGGATTGACGCGGTCGTCACTGGTTTCAGCAGAGGGTCGGGGATATGACATACTGAACACGCGCGTTTGGGGCCTATAGCTCAGTTGGCTAGAGCATCTCGTTTACACCGAGAGGGTCGGGGGTTCGAGTCCCTCTGGGCCCACCAGGCAGACCATGCCGCTTCACGGGATCGTCTCCTCACTCCCTGCGCCCCGGCCACGCCCCGGCCACGCCGCGCACCATCGGGGTCCATTCCGTGTCACCCGCATACAATCAAGGCGTGAACGACCCCTCCCCAGACGGCCCACCCAGCCGACGCCGCACCTGGCAGCAGCTCATGAGCTCCCCAGGGCTGCGCGCGCTCAGTCTCATCGTCGGACCCCTGGCCGTCCTCGCGCTCTACTTCACAGTTCCCCTGGCCAGCTCCGAAATGGGCGCGATCGAACGCCTGCTCGCGACCGCAGCGGCGCTGTCCGTCCTCGCCTTCGCCCTGCTCCGACTGCGTCGCACCGACACGAATCTGCCCCTCCTCGTCCTCTCCTTCGTGCTCGTCGCCGCCACCTTCTCCGCGGTCTTCTTCGTCGTCGCGACGAACAATCCCGCCGAGTTCGACGGCATCGACACCCGCGTCGACGCCCTCTACTTCACGCTGACGACGATGACGACGACCGGCTACGGTGACATCGTCGCCACCGGTCAGCTCTCGCGCATCCTCGTCTCCGCAGTCTTCGTCTTCGATCTCGTCTTCCTCGGACTCTTCGCCAGCGAACTCTCACGGATCGTCAGCCGGAGGCAGGCCGGTCCGACTGCGGCAGCTGATCGCCCATGAGGGCGCGCTTCGGGGGTGTCACCCCACGCCTGACGCTGCTGGCCATCGTCTACGGCGGCATCGCAGGGCTCGTCGCGGCGCTGACCTTCAGCGGCATGACCGCCCTCCAGAACCTCGTCTGGGGAGCCGGCGGTGAACTCTTCGGAGATGCGACGACGATCCAGATCCTCGTGACCATCCTCGTCGGCGGTGCGCTGCTCTTCCTCATCGACCGGGCCGCCCCGACCGAGGATCTCCAGACCCTCCTCAAGCAGTCCGACGATCCCGACGGACTGCCGCGGCGCGCCGTGCTCACCACGGCATTCGCCGCGATCGTCGCGGTCGCCTTCGGCGGTGCCATCGGACCCGAAGCCGGCATCGTCGCCGTCGTCGCGCAGCTCTCGACGATCGTCGCCCACCTCATCGGCGAAGACGTCGCCATGCGCCGCACGATCGGCCAGGCCGGCAGCGCCGGCGCCCTCGGCGGCTTCTACGGGTCCCCACCGGGCGCGGCCGCCATCGACGGCGACCAGCTCGGCCCGCAGAAGGTCCTCCAGTTCGGTGCGGCCTTCGCCGGGTTCTTCGTCTTCCTCGCCGTGATGAGGGTGATGCCCGAGGGCAGCGGTACACGCATCTCCCTGCCACCGGTCGACGTCGCCTACTTCAGCCCGTGGCTGCTCGCCGTCGCCGGCGCTGCAGCTGCCGCCGGCTTGGCCTTCCGTGCCCTCCACCATGTGCTCGACGTTGCAGCGCAGCGCGTCTCCCGCACCTGGGCGACGATCGCCATCGGCACGGTCCTCTTCGCCGTCCTTGCCGCCGCCGTGCCCCTCGTCCGCTTCTCCGGACACCACGAACTGCACGATCTCCAGGTGCTCACCGACTCCGGGGCCTGGCCTGCGCTGCTTCTCGTCGCGGCGGCGAAGATCGTCGCGCTGTCGCTCTGCCTCGTCAGCGGCTGGCGGGGCGGGGAGTTCTTCCCGCTGATCTTCATCGGTTCGGCCATCGGCGCCGCCGCGGCCGTCCTCATCCCGAGCCTCGCTGTCGGAGCGGCCATGGCGACGGGAATGGCGGCGACGACCGCCGTCGGATGGCGCCGCCCGCTGGCCGTCCTTCTCATCCTCGTCCTCCTCGTCGACACCCCGGTGGCCCTGCCGCTCATCGTCGGAGCCGGCGTCGCCTACCTCGTCACTCTCCTCATCCCCGGCAGCGGTGGTGCCCACGACGAGGGCGACGGCGAATCGCAGTCTCCCGAGGCAACGCGCTAGCCATCGTCGGTGACGATGAGATCACCCCACGACGCCGCGATCGGGCATATCCACCGGCGCCGGCCTTGACGGGTGACCGTGCACCTTCTAGGTTGAGCGAAACTCCATCGGTCGCAGGCGTGCCTGTGGCCACGAGAAGGCCGGGTGGGCGATGGCAACGGAACAGACAGGGTCCTTGTGGCCGCAGCTGCGCGTCGATGACTGGACGGGAACGCGGGAGAACCTGCACCAGTGGCTGCAGATCGTCGGCAAGATCGAACTGGTCTCCACGACGCTCATCAACCACTGGTGGAACGTCACCTATGACGTCAGCGCTCGCGGACTGCGCACACAGATCCTCATGCGCCAACAGGGGCGGACGTTCGACGCTGAATTCGACTTCATCGCCGACGAACTCGTTCTGCGAGCGAGCACCGGCGACATCGAGACCGTGCCTCTGAAGCCCCAGTCGGTCGCCGACTTCTACGCCGCCGTGATGGATGCTCTGACCAGGCTCGGCGCCCCGTGCACGGTGTGGGCATGGCCGAACGAGCTGCCCCAGGCCACCCCGTTCGCCGAAGACACACGGCCTAGGGAATACGATGCCGACGCCGTGCGGCTGTGGTGGCGACAGCTGCAGCACATCGATGACGTCTTCGCCTACTGGCGCGCCGGATTCGCGGGCAAAGCGAGCCCCGTCCAGCTGTTCTGGGGGTCGATGGACCTCTCAGCCACACGCTATTCGGGACGAGTCGCCCCACCGAGCACGGCCTCACCCCCGAACTGCCCGCCCTGGGTGATGGCCGAGGCCGAGGACCGGGAGAACGTCGCCGTCGGGTTCTGGGCCGGCGGCAGCGACGAAGGCTCCTTCTACGCCTACGCGTATCCGGCGCCGAAAGGCTACTACGACGGGAAGCTCACCGCCGGCGGATACGACGCGACCCTCGGGGAGTACCTCCTGCCCTACGCCACCGTCCGCACCGCGGACGATCCCGAGGGCACGCTGCTGACATTCCTCGACGAGGTCTACGACCGCGCCGCGGACCTCGCGCACTGGGACCGCACGATCCTCGACGTCGATCAGGACCGGCTCATCAAGTACCTGCCGCCGGCCGACCTCAGCTCCCACGAGCACTGAGCGAGGTCTGTCCTCACCCCGGCGGATCAGTCCTCGCCGAGGTCGGCGAGGATCCGGCCGATGAGCCGTTCGCGCGCTGACGCGCTCATCGGCGCGGTGAGAATGCTCTCATACCCCCACGAGCCGTCTGCGGCCATCCGCGCGACCAGGCACCGCAGCGACACGTCATCGAGCTCATCGACGGGGACGCCGTCATCGGGGAACCAGCGCCGATAGACCTCCTCCCAGGGTGCGATCCACTCCGGCTCGTTCGCCGCCTCCATGATGAGGCGCAACTCCACCGTGCTCGGCGTCTTCAGCGCTGCCCGCACGTAGCCGCGGGTGCGTTCGACGAGACTTGCCTCCTCGGGTGCCTTTCCGGTGGCGGCGAGGAGGTCCTCTTCGATGCGGGCTGCCAGATGCTCATGGATGCCCGCGAGCAGGTCGTGTTTGCTCGCGAAATGGTAGAGCAGGCCGCGTTTGGTCACCCCCGCCTCCTCGGCGACGGAGTCGAGCGTGAGGGCGGTGATCCCACGCTCCTCCACCACGGTCAGTGCCGCCTCGATGAGTTTGCGTCGTGCGCTCGGTCGTGCCATGGGTTCTCCTCTCGATGTCATAAGTATACCTTTCGGTGTAGTACACTCATTGGTGAAGTAACTCGAAAGGAGATGGAACCTCATGGACACCACACCCCCTCGGGCCACAGCCCGCACCTGGGTCGGTCTGGCCGTGCTCGTGCTGCCGATGCTGCTCATCGCCATCGACAGCATGGTGCTGATCTTCGCCCTCGGCGAGATCACCGCGGAACTCGAGCCCTCCGGTGCGCAGCAGCTGTGGATCCTCGACATCTACTCGCTCATGCTCGCGGGCCTGCTCGTCACCATGGCCTCACTCGGCGATCGTTTCGGCAGGCGGAAGGTGCTTCTCATCGGTGCAGTCGGCTTCGCGATCGCCTCGGTGATCGGCGCCCTGTCGACAGAGGCCTGGATGCTCATCGCCGCCCGGGCCCTCCTCGGCATGTCCGGTGCCGCGATCATGCCCGGCACCCTCTCACTCATCCGCAACATGTTCCTCGACCGCAATGAACGCCGCACCGCGATGGCCGTGTGGGCGGCGGCCGGAGCCCTCGGGGCCGCTGCCGGACCCATCGTCGGCGGAGCCCTCATCGAGGCGTTCAGCTGGCATGCCGCGTTCCTCATGAACATCCCGGTCATGATCCTCCTGCTCGTCCTCGCGCCCTTCCTCGTCCCGGAGAGCAGGAACCCCGATCCCGGTCGCGTCGACCTCCTCAGCATCGTCCTCTCCCTGGCCGGCATGATCGCCGTCATCTACGGAGTCAAGACCTTCGCCGAGGGCGATGAACCCAGCATCGCCGTCGTCACCTTCATCGCCGGTTTCGTTCTCCTCGTCCTCTTCGTCATCAGGCAGCTGCGGATGCCGCTGCCGATGATCAACGTCCGCCTCTTCACCGGACGAGCGTTCACCGGGGCCGTGGTGACGAACTTCCTCTCGGTGTTCGCCCTGGTCGGGGCCATGTTCGCGCTCACGCAGTTCCTCCAGCTCGTCGCGGGACTCTCGATCATCGAATCCGCCCTGTGGATGCTGCCGCAGGCGCTCGTCTCGGCCGGTGCCGGCTTCGTCGCTGCGGCGCTCGTCAAGCGCATTCCGACATCGATCATCGTCACTGCGGGCATGCTCGTCACCGCGGGCGGGTTCGCGATCCTGCTCACGCTCACTCCCGAGACCCACCCGGGGGTCATCGCCGTGGCCCTCTCCCTGGTCGGTCTCGGCGCGGGTGTGGGGCTGACGCTGACCAACGACATCATCATGAGCTCGGTCCGTCCCGAGGAGTCCGGTCAGGCGGCGGCGATCAGCAACACCGGCTACGAGGTCGGCACCTCGTTCGGCATCGCGGTCCTCGGCTCCGTGCTGCTCGGCTTCTACCGCACGAACCTCGAGGACTCGGTGCCGGCGGGACTGCCCGGCGAGGTCCTCGAGGCCGCCAAGGAGACCCTTGCGGCGGCGCTGCTCTACGCGGAGCAGATCTCCGGTGACATCGGTGCGGCCCTGGCATCGGCAGCCATGGAGTCCTTCACGACGGCGCTGTCGCTGACCGGCGGCATCGCCTCGGCGATCCTCGTGGCAGTGGCGATCTTCGCCGGCATCATGCTCCGCGGTGTCTCCGCTGAGGCCGATCTCGCCGAGAGCAACCGCGAGAACGTCGATCAGGAGGCCTGATCCGCTGTCGTCCGGCCCGCTCTTCCGCTGTCGCACCGCCGGATGAGCGGGCCGGCGAGCGGTCTGCCCCGGGCGACCGCGGTGGTCTCCGAAGCTGGGAAGTGAGCTTGCCCCGTTGCCAGGGCGGCGAAATGTTGCCATGATCGGTGGGACATCCGCACCATTCCGAGCACCACCGCTTCAGGAAGAGGAACCACCATGGCCACCGCAGATCTCGCCCAGCAGTTCCACACCGCTCTCGTCGGCGGCGACGCCGACACCCTCGGCTCGCTCGTCACTCCCGATGTCACGTTCACCGGGCCCGTCGCTCATGCCTCCGGCGCCGAGGAGGTGGTTCGGGGTCTTGCGGAGATGGGCTCGATGACGACCTCCGACGACGTCAAGGTCCAGCTCTCCGATGACGACAATGCCCTCATCTGGTCCGAACTCGCCACCTCCGGCTCTCCGGCGATCCCGGCCGCGACATGGCTGCGCTTCGAGGGCGGGAAGATCGCGGAGATCCAGACGGTCTTCAACGCCGCCCGCTGACTAGGGCTGCCCCGCCGGGGCGCCGATGAGGCCCGCTCGCGCACCCTCCGGTGTCATCCCGGTCCAGGTCTTGAACGCACGATAGAACGAATTCGTGTCGGTGTAGCCGAGGAGGAAGGCGATCTCGGCAGTGCGCAGATCATTGCGGACGAGATAGTGGCGTGCAAGGTCGCTGCGCGTCTCGGCGAGCACAGCCTGGAACGACGTCCCCTCGGCTTTGAGCTGCCGCTGCAGAGTGCGTGGACTCGTCGCCAACCGCCGGGTGACAGCGCCGATCGACGGATCTCCCGCCGGCAGCGACTCGACCAAGACTGACTGCACGCGGTCGCGCGTGCTGGCGTGCGCGTCGAGATCGGCGAGCCGACGGCGCAGCTCGGGCGCGAAGACCTGCCACATCCCCTCATTCTCCGTGAGGAACGGCCGTGCGGAATCGGCCTGAGAGAAGGTGACCGACCATGCGTCCCCGACCCGCACCCGCGCCCCGAGGTGATCTTCGAGCACGCCCGGATCCGTGGGGATCTGCGGCATCGTCACCCGCACCGGACGCACCGGCTCCCGCGTCGCGACGCGGGCGAGCGCAACCCAGAAGAGGACTTCGGCCATGGCGAGCAGGACCGGCGGCTCCTGCGCAGTCGGCCACCGAAAGGCGATGGTGAGGTCGACTGCACTGTCGACGACGAGGGCAACCGGACCGATGAGCAGTTTGTAGACAGCCAGGCGCTCGGCTGCCGTGCGCAGATCCTGACTCGAGAGCGCAGCGAACAGCGGTGGGGAGAAGTGCTCGACGGAGATCGCCTCGCCGATCGCGACGGCCGCCTCCGCCGCGGTGCCGTGACGCTCGGCCTCCCGGGCGATCGCCTCCCAGAAGCGGTAGTAGTCCGCGGGGTCGAGCTCGGACGCTCCACGCGAGAGCAGATCCGCGGGCAGTCCTGCCCGACGGAGGACGAGTGCGGGGGAGATGTCGAGATCGCGCAGGAGCACGGCGATGCTCGGATCGAGATCGAAGCGGGTTCCGGCCATGGTCGAAGCGTAGCCGAGATCGCTGCGTTGACCACCGGCACAGTGCGCCAGTCGACCCGCAATGGACGCCAGGCGACGGTGGCGCGATCCGCAAGCACCTCGGCGTGCTCTGCCGGTCACACGGCGTCCTGTGACCTCTAATGTCGATGGTGTCATCACGGATCCGGTGGCGAACACCGACCGGATCCGCCCCCTGAGCACCACCCTGTTGAAAGGTCACCATCATGAAGGCAGCAGTCATTCCCGAACTCAACGGCACCTGGGAGCTGCGGGAGGTTCCCACCCCGACCGCCGAACCCGGTCAGGTCCTCATCAAGGTTCATGCCACCGGCATCTGCTTCACCGACATCTGGACGACGCGCGGCGCTGCCGGGGATCTGTTCCCCAACACCCCGGGACATGAGGTCGTCGGCGAGATCGTCGCAGTCGGCGACGGCGTGACCGGCCGCAAGGTCGGCGACCGGGTCGGCACCACGTGGGTGCAGTCGACGTGCGGACGGTGCGACTACTGCCGCGAGAACCTGCCCCTGTCCGGCCAAGCCGCAGTCAACTGCCCGAATGCCCGGCTCACCGGGTTCACCACCCAGGGCGGACACGCCGAGTACATCGCGGCCACCGCCACCGGCACCGTGCTCATCCCCGACGGACTGTCCTATGAGGAGGCCGCACCGATCTTCTGTGCCGGGTACACCGTGTGGAGCGGACTGCGGGCGGCTGATCCTCAGCCGGGCGAGACGATCGCCGTCGTCGGGATCGGCGGTCTCGGTCACCTGGCCGTCCAGTTCGCGAAGGCAGCCGGCTTCAGGACGATCGCCGTCACCCACTCGCCGGACAAACATGACCTGGCCCGCGACCTCGGTGCCGATCTCGTCGTCGCCGACGGCGCGCAGCTCCAGGCGGCAGGCGGAGCCGATGTTCTGCTTCTGAGCTCGAACTCCTACGAATCCGGCAAGGACGCGTTCAAGGGCCTGCGGCACGACGGTCGTGCTGTTCTCGTCGGTCTCGACCCGTTCGACGACTTCACGATTCCCACCGAACCGCAGCCGTTCTTCGCACAGCGCCAGAAGGTCATCGGCGCCACCCACAACGGGCTCAACTACCTCACCGAAGCCCTCGAGATCGCTGCATCGGGGAAGGTCAAGCCGATGATCGAGGTCTTCGACAAGGAGGACATCACCGACGCGGTCGCCAAGGTCACCGCCGGAGACGTCCGCTTCCGCGCCGTCGTCACCTACTGAGTGCCCTTCGGCTCCGACTGGTCTGCCATCGCGCCGGCCCCCGCCTCGGCGGGGACCGGCGCAGTGCCGCGCCACCGGGCGATGAGCGTCATCAGCTGGTAGATGACGATCGCCGAGGCGGTGCCCAGAGCGATCCCGGCGAACTCGAGTCCGGCCGGGGTCCACGTGAAGTTCGCAATCGCGACGATGAGGGACACCGCTGCGGTGTTGAGGTTGATCGGATTGGCGAAGTCGACCCGGTTCTCCACCCAGATGCGGACGCCGAGGAGGCCGATCATCCCGTAGAGCACGGTCGCCGCCCCGCCGAGCACACCGGGTGGGATCGTCGCGATGATCTCCCCGAACTTCGGCAGCAGACTGAGGATGAGGGCGATGACCGCGGCACAGAGGTACGCGGCGGTCGAGTAGATCTTCGTCGCGGCCATCACGCCGATGTTCTCCGCGTACGTCGTCGTGCCCGATCCGCCGCCGGCTCCGGCGAGCGTCGTGGCGAGGCCGTCGGCGAAGAGGGCCCGACCGGTCAGCCCGTCGAGGTCGCGGCCGGTCATCGCGGCCACGGACTTCACATGCCCGATGTTCTCGGCGACGAGGACGAGGACGACGGGCAGGAAGAGTCCGAGGTATCCGAGGTCGAAGGCGGGAGCGTGGAAGGTCGGCAGGCCGAACCAGGCGGCGGAGGAGACGGTGGAGAAGTTCACCTCCCCCTGGACGAGTGCCGCAGCGTAGCCGACGAGCACGCCGATGAGGATCGACAGCCGCCCGAGCATGCCGTTGAAGAGCACGGAGGTCACGACGATGACGGCGATCGTGATGACCGCCGTCAGCGGTGCTTGCTGCACCCATCCCCAGGCGGCGGGGGCGAGGTTGAGGCCAATGAGGGCGACGATCGCACCGGTGACGACCGGCGGCATCGTCACCTCGATCCACCGCACCCCGGCGAAGTGGACGACGATGCCGACAAGCGCCAGGGTCACCCCGACGGAGATGATCCCACCCTGGGCGAGCGCCATCGCCTGCGAGTCGAGCCGCTCCCCGGAGGTCGCCGCGAACCCGGTGACCGCGCCGATGGGCGCGAGCAGGCCGAAGGACGAGCCGAGGTAGGACGGCATCATCCCCTTCGTGATGAGGAGGAAGAGAAGCGTGCCGATCGCGGTGAAGAAGAGCGTCGTCGACGGCGGGAAGCCGGTGAGCAGAGGAACGAGGAACGTCGCCCCGAACATCGCGACGACGTGCTGGGCGCCGATCCCGATGGTCCGCGGCCAGCTCAGCCGCTCCTCGGGAAGGACGATCTCCCCGGGACGGATCGTCCTGCCGTCACCGTGGAGGCTCCACTGCCACCTGGCGGTCGTGTCCATCTCGCGTACCCTTCCGTCGACGTCGGGCCCTCATCGGGCCCCAGTGCAGTGTATTCGCGCCGAGGCGGCCGTGCACGACGGCTCATTCCTCCCGCAGCGCCCGCTTGAGGATCTTGCCGGCGGAGTTCTTCGGCAGCCCGGCGACGAACGTCACCCGTTTGGGCACCTTGAAGCCGGCGAGCCGGTCTCTGACATGGGCGATGACATCCGCCTCGGCGATCTCACCGGCGTCGTCGCGGAGGACGACGAAGGCACTGATGGCCTCGATCCACTTCTCGTCGGCGATGCCGACGACGGCGACCTCGGCGACTCCGGGCATCGCGAAGATCGCGTCCTCGACCTGACGACTGGCCACGAGCACCCCACCGGTGTTGATGACGTCCTTGACGCGATCGACGACCTCGACGTAACCGTCGGCATCCATCCGCACGAGGTCACCGGAGTGGAACCACTGGCCGTCGAAGGCGGCCTCGGTCGCCTCGGGCCTGTCCCAGTAGCCCTCGCACAGCTGCGGGGAGCGGTAGAGGATCTCCCCGAGCTCACCGGGGCCGACCTCCTCTCCGGCGGCGTCGACGACCCGGGTCTCGACGAAGAGGACGGCGCGTCCGGCCGAACCGGGGTGGGCGTCGTGCTCCTCGGGGCGGAGCACCGTGCACAGCGGACCCATCTCGGACTGTCCGAAGCAGTTGTAGAACCCGAGCCCGGGCAGTCGGGCGCGCAGCTTCTCGAGCACCGGGCCGGGCATGATCGACGCCCCGTAATAGGCCTTCTCGAGGCTGTCGAGGTTCCTCGTCGCCAGGTCGGGACTGTTCGCCAGCGCCACCCACACGGTCGGGGCGGCGAAGAACGAGTTGATCTGCCGCTCCTCGAAGAGGGCGAGCAGGTCGTCGGGGACGGGGGCTGCGACGATGATGTTGTGGGCGCCGACGGCCAGCAGCGGGAGGAGGAAGACGTGCATCTGCGCCGAATGGTAGAGCGGCAGCGCATGGACGACCCGGTCGGTGCCGGCGAAGTCGAGGCTCGTCAGGCACGAGAGGTACTCGTGGACGAGCGCGCGGTGCGTCATCACCGCACCCTTCGGCGCCGAGGTGGTCCCCGAGGTGTAGAGCAGCTGCGCGACATCGGTGTCGGCGACGTCGAATTCGCCCTCCCCGGCCGGGGCGATGTCCGGCGCCGAGGCGGGACCGAGGAGGTCGTCGAACTCGACGAGACGGGCACTGCCGCCATGCGCGGTGGCGGCGACCGCCGCGGCGAGGTCGGAGTCGGCGACGACGATCCGGGCCCCGGAGTTGGCGAGGATGTAGTCGAGTTCGTCCCCGGTGAGCTGGAAGTTCACGGGCACGTGGATGAACCCGGCGCGGGCGCACGCGAGATAGAGGAGTGCGTAGAGGTCCGAGTTCCGGCCGTAGGCGGCGATCCGGTCGCCTGGGCCTGCGCCCACGCGACGGAGTTCGCGGGCGAGCGCGGTGACCGCGGCATCGAGCTCGGCATAGGACCAAGTGCGGTCGCCGAACTCGACGGCGGTCCGGGAGCCGAAGCGGTCGGCGCTGCGCCGGATGAGATCGGCGACGGTGGAGGAGACGGGCTGGAGGGACGACGTCATCGTCGACGTGGAAGAGGTCATGGGGCCAATCTAGCGGCGATGCCGCGGCACGTGAACAGGTTCGCGCATCCGGCGCCGCGGCCGGGCAGCCTCGTCGGGCCGGTGGCAGGCGGCTCGCCGTGACCGGAGCCGGGCGTGCGCTCCATCGCCCAGGCGGAGTGCCGGTGACGATGCATTAGTGTGGGCGTATGAGATATCCGACGGTCAGCGAATGTGTGGACGTCTTCGACTCCCTGTGGCCGCCGTCCCTGGCCGAGGACTGGGACACCGTCGGTCTCGCGGTCGGAGATCCGGACGCCGAGGTGCGCTCGATCCTCCTCGCCCTCGATCCCACCGATGCCGTCATCGCCGAGGCGGTCGTCCTCGGCGCGGACCTGCTCTTCACCCATCATCCGCTCATGCTGCGCCCGGTCTCGTCGGTGAGCGCGGGAACCCTCAAGGGCGGGGCCGTCCACACGCTCATCACGAACGGCATCGCCCAGTTCAACGCCCACACGAACGCCGACTCCGCCGTCGGAGGAGTCTCGGATGTCCTCATCGACCTCATCGGCGTCGCCGACTCCTCACCGCTCGTCCCCGACTCCGCGGATCCGGCACGCGGCATCGGCCGGGTGGGCGACCTCGGGGAGCCGACGACGGTCCGCGACATCGCCAGGATCCTGGCCGGTCGACTGCCGCGGACGACGACCGGTGTGCGCATCGCCGGTGACCCTGCCGCCGAGGTGACCCGGGTTGCCGTGTGCGGGGGAGCGGGGGATTCCCTCTTCGAAGCCGTGCGCGCCAGCGGTGCCGATGTCTACGTCACCGCCGATCTCCGCCATCATCCGGCGACCGAGGCGCTCGACACCGGCAATCGCGGCGACGCCCGCCCTCAGCTCATCGACGTCTCGCATTGGGCTTCGGAGGCAGTCTGGCTGGCGGCCGCCGCCGAGGCGCTCGAGGCCGAATTCGCCGCCCGCGGTCTCTCCGTCGCCCTCCAGGCCTCCGCCGTCAACACCGACCCCTGGGTCGAACGCTACTGACCTCTGCCCTCAATGCCCTAGGACCTGACCATGCAGCTCACCGCCGATCAGCGCACCCGTCTCGAGGAGCTCATCGAGCTCACGGCGAAGTCACGGGCCCTGCGCCACGAACACGAGAACCCCATCGAGGGACCGAAGCTGCAGGAGCTCATCGAGCGGCACAAGGCGCTGAGTGCGGAGAAGGCCGCCGCCGCCGAGGTGATCGCCGGGTTCGAGGGCCAGACCGCCGAGCTCACTGCCGCGATCGACAAGCAGACGGCGCAGATTGCGAAGAAGACGACCGAACTCAATGACGGCACGGGACTGACGAGCCGCGACCTCGTCCACCTCCAGGAGGAGATCGCCGCGCACGAGGCGAAGGTCGCCGAGTTCGAGGACACGGAGCTCGCGACGATGGAGCGACTCGAATCCGCACAGGCGGAGATGGCGGGCATCGACACCCGCATCGCCGAGGTCACGGAGCAGGGACGCACGACCCAGACGGCGATCAAGGAGCGCAAGGCGGCGCTGGCCGAGGACATGGACGAGCTCGGCAGCCAGGAGTCCCAGCTCAAGGCCGACCTGCCGCCGGAGCTCGTGCGCCGGTTCGAGGGCAACGTCGCCGAGGGCGGGCCGGGCGCGGCGATCATCGCCGGCCCCCACTGCCAGGCCTGCGGTCAGGAGATCAGCGGCGCCACGTGGCACCAGTGGCTGAGCGAAGACCCGAACGAGGTCCACACCTGCGAGGAGTGCGAAGCGGTCCTGCTCCGCCGCGCGTGAAGCCGAGGGCTCAGTCTCGCAGAACGATCGTCAGCCCCGCCGGTCGGGTGGCGGTCGCCTCGGCGAATTCCACCTCATAGTGCTCTGCGGCGCGGGTGACGAGTGCGTCGATGCTCTCCGGCAGGGCGCGGCCGTCACGGAGCAGCCGGCCGACGAACTCGCCCCGGTAGAACTTCGCCCAGTGGGAGACGACGCTGCGCTTGTCCCCGGCCACCTTGACCGCCCCGAGCGTGACGACCTGCCCGTGGGGACCCGGCCACGCGGAGCGGTAGTCGCTCGAGCGGCAGTCGAGGATCACCTCGGCGTCATCGACCGTGAAGGACTTCGCGAGGATCGGCTTCCACCACGAGGAGAGACGGCCGAGCTGGCCGAGGTCGGTCTTCATCGCCAAACGGTACGCGGGGATCGGGTCGAGGCCGCCGACCTGCCCGAACACCGCGGAGAAGACATGGACGTCGCGGAGGCGGTCAGCGAACGCCGCATCGGATTCGGCAAGGGCGACGAGATCGGCCGCGCCCATCGCCTCGAAGAGGACCCCGGTGTAGGTGAGCAGCGCAGGAGCGCACGGCTGCTCGTCGATGGTGACGTTGCGGGCGACCTCCTCGGCCAGTGACTTGCCGACGCCGAGGGCGGTGAGCGCGTCCTTGCGCTTCGAGACCTTCTTCAGCACACCGAGCACCTGTTTGCGCTTGGCGGTGAGATCCGGGGACGACAGGGCGGCCAGGTCGAGCGGTGCCCCGGTCGCCGGTGGGGTCTTGCCTTCGGAGGGAGGGAGGAGGATCTTCACCCCACCATCGTAGGCGGCAGGGCTGACACGCCCACCCCCGGTCCGTGTTGCCTTGGTCACCTGCGGGCGGGCGCTCACCGTCTCCCACCGCCGATCCGCGTAGACTGGTCGGTGAGGACAGGTCACCAGACGGCCGCGGCCTTCGGGCTGAGGAACGTCCGGGCTCCGCAGAGCAGGGATGGTGGGTAACACCCACCCGGGGCAACCCGCGGGCAAGTGCAACAGAGAGCAGACCGCCACGCGAGGCGATGCACATCGTGTCGCGGGGTAAGGGTGAAACGGTGGTGTAAGAGACCACCAGAGTGCCGGGTGACCGGCGCTGCTGGGTAAACCCCATCCGGAGCAAGATCAGACAGACGGCGTTCGAGGCTGCTCGCCGAGCCGTCGGGTGGATTGCTTGAGGCCGCTGGCAACAGCGGTCCCAGATAGATGGCCGTCAGTCGAGAAGGGCAACCGACTCGATGACAGAACCCGGCGTATCGGTGGCCTGTCCTCCTCAGTCACCCAGTCGTCTCACGACCGCTCCGCGCTCAGCTCTCGCCCTTCTTCACCCGCGCCTTGCCGTCGTTGACCGCGAGGATCGCGGCCCCGACGATGCCGGCATTGTTGAACATCTTCGCCGGGCACATGAGGGCGCGGGTCTTGATGAGCGGGAGGAACTCATCGTGCTGCTTCGAGATGCCGCCGCCGACGATGATGAGGTCGGGGGCGACGAGCAGTTCGACCTGGGAGTAGTACTGCTGGAGGCGAGCCGCCCACTCGTCGTACTCGAGCTCCTCGCGGACCTTGACCGATTCGGCCGCCTGCGTCTCGGCGTCGCGGCCGTTCATCTCGATGTGTCCGAGCTCGGTGTAGGGGACCAGCCGACCCTGCGTGAACAGCGCGGTGCCGATGCCGGTGCCGAGCGTCGTCAGCAGCACCGTCTTCTTCCGGTACTTCCGGCCGGCGCCGAAGACCATCTCCGCGAGGCCGGCGGCATCGGCGTCGTTCATGATGAAGAACCTCCGGCCGACGTGCTCGCGGAGGATCGACTGGATGTTCGAGCCGATCCAGCTCTGATCGAGGTTCGCAGCGTAGTGGACCTCGTCGTCACGGACGACACCGGGGAACCCGCAGCCGAGCGGAAGCGCATCGAGGGACGACCGGTCGTCGACGACCTCGAGCTCGAGGGCACGCTCGACGAGGAGCTCGACCACCTCGGCGATGGCATCGGCGACCGCCACCGGCGTGCTCGGCTTCGGCGTGAGCACCCGGACGCGCTTGAACGCGAGCTGACCGGTGGCCGTGTCGACGAGCGCGGCTTTGATGCCCGTGCCGCCGATGTCGATGCCGATCGCGAACCGGGCGGGGGAGTCGTCAGTCATTCGTGTCCTTGGGGCTCGGGCCTCCGGCGATCGCCGTGTCCGGATCGGGGAGGGTGAGGATGTCGGCACCGGTGTCGGTGACGACGATGGTGTGCTCGAACTGGGCGGAGCGCTTCCGGTCCTTCGTCACGACCGTCCAGGAGTCGTCCCAGACGTCCCAGGCCTCGGTGCCGAGGTTGAGCATCGGCTCGATCGTGAAGATCATGCCCGGCTCCATCACCTCGGCGTGGGCGGGGGCGGCGTCGTAATGGGGGACGATGAGCCCGGAATGGAACTCCCGTCCGACCCCGTGGCCGCTGTAGTCGCGGACGACGCCGTACCCGAAGCGCTGCGCGTACTTCTCGATGACGCGGCCGATGATGTTGATCTCCCGACCGGGCCGAACGGCCTTGATGCCGCGCATCGTCGCCTCCCACGTGCGCTCGATGAGCAGACGGGACTCCTCGTCGATGTCGCCGACGGCGAACGTGTAGTTCGTGTCTCCGTGCATGCCGCCGATGAACGCGGTGATGTCGACGTTGACGATGTCGCCGTCGACGAGCGCGGTGGAGTCGGGGATCCCGTGGCAGATGACCTCGTTGACCGATGTGCACACCGACTTCGGGAACCCGCGGTAGCCCAGGGTCGACGGGTAGGCGCCGTTGTCGGCCATGTACTCGTGGGCCACCCGGTCGATCTCATCGGTCGTGACTCCGGGGACGATGATCTCGCCGACCGCGGCCAGCGCGTTCGCCGCGATCGTCCCGGCGGTGCGGACGCGCTCGATCTCCTCCGGCGTGTAGTGGTTGCCGCCGCGGCCCTCATCGGCGTCGGCGCGACCGACGTATTCGGGGCGGGTGATCGAGGCGGGGACTCGACGTTCGGGAGAGAGCGTTCCGGGCGTGATGAGGCGAGGCTGGACTGTCATGATGGTCACGATTCTAGAGCCCCGGCGTGTCGATATTCCACCGCGCACCCGCACCCGTGACCGCGGGTGGAGGCGCAGACGCATAGACTCGATGGTGAGCAATGACGACGGAATCGACGCAGGAGGGGTGATGAGTGAGCGTTCGGATGTGTCCGGTGGGGAGTTCTCCGGACTGAGCGAGGTGGTGAGCCTGACGAGCGCACCTCAGCAGATCGCCGACCACATCCTCTCCGGCATCGCCGTGGGAGCCCTGCCCGAGGGCACCCTGCTGCCCGGCGAGCGGGCCCTGGCCGCTGACCTGCAGGTGTCGCGTTCGAGTGTGCGGGCTGCGCTCGAACGGCTCGAGCGCCTCGGGGTCGTCGAACGACGCCGAGGTCGCGGCGGCGGCACCTTCGTCGCCAACGTCGAACCGGCCACCTTGGCCCCGATGGCCGGACGCATCGAGGAGTTCTACGCCGAGCGCAAGAACCTCCTCGACGCTCGCGCCGTGTTCCAGAACGGTCTGGCCGCAACCGCGGCGACACGGCGGACTGATGACGAGCTCGCCGAACTCCGGGAGCTCGCGGCGGTGTACTCCGAACGCGCCGAGGCGGCCGCTGCCCGGACCGCCGATGCGCGGTTCCATTTCGCCATCGCCCGGGCCGGTCACAATCCCGAACTCGTGCGCATGGCCATCGACATCGACACCCGGATCAACGCCGGCTTCCGCCACGACCCGTTCTCGCATGAGCTCTTCGACCGTGCCGTGATCGACCATGCCGCGATCGTCGAGGCGATCGCCAACGGAGACGCCGAGGCGGCCGGGCGTCTGTGCGAAGAGCACTTCCGCTCGACGACGATGCCCGAACACGGTTGACCGCGCCTCCGGAACTCCGCGGTGCGCGCCGAGACTCCGGGGAGCGCCGAGACTCCGCGGGGTGCCGCCGACACCCTCGGTGTGCAACCGCAACCCGGAGTCGAACACACACCACTGCGCTCGACACACACCCCTGAGCACAGCGACAGGCACCCGCAACCCCACCTCCGCCGCGTGCACGGGGAGGGTGTGGAGTTGCGGGTGCCTGTTGCGACGACTGCCGCCGGACCGGGTGCCGCGGTCAGACCCGCCCGGGGCCCGACGCTGCAGAGAGCGGCCTGCGGCGTAGCTCAGTCGGCGTACGCTCAGTTGGCGAGTGCGTGCTCGACGGAGACGGCCTCGAGGCCGAACGCCTCGGCGACGTTGTCGTTGGTGACGTGACCGTTGTGGACGTTGAGTCCCCGGGCGAGGCCGGCGTCGTTCGACAGCGCCGCGTGCCAGCCCTGGTCGGCGAGCTTGACGGCGAAGGGCAGGGTCGCGTTCGTCAGGGCCGCCGTCGCGGTGTTCGGCACGGCGCCGGGCATGTTCGCCACGCAGTAGAAGATCGACTGGTGGACGACGTAGGTCGGATCATCGTGCGTCGTCGGGTGCGAGCCCTCGAAGCATCCGCCCTGGTCGATGGCGATGTCGACGAGCACCGAGCCGGGCTTCATGCCGGCGACCATCTCGTCGGTGACGAGCTTGGGAGCCTTCTTGCCGGGGATGAGGACCGAGCCGATGACGAGGTCGGCGGTCGAGAGCGACTTCGTGATCTCGTACTTGTTCGACACCTTCGTCGCGATCGCTCCGCCGAAGGTCTCATCGATCTGGCGCAGACGCGGGATGTTGATGTCGATGACCTCGACGTTGGCGCCGAGTCCGAGGGCCATGCGCGCGGCGTTCGTGCCGGCGACACCGGCGCCGATGACGACGACGTTGGCCTTGTCGGTGCCGGGGACGCCGGAGAGGAGCACACCGCGGCCGCCTTCGGCCTTGAGCAGGCTGTGGGCGCCGACCTGCGTCGAGAGGCGTCCGGCGATCTCGCTCATCGGCGCGAGCAGCGGCAGGCCGCCGCCGTCGGGCTGAACGGTCTCGTAGGCGATCGCCGTGGTGCCGGCCTCCATGAGCGCCTTCGTCAGCGCTTCGTCGGCGGCGAGGTGGAGGTAGGTGAAGAGGATGAGATCCTGGCGGAGGAAGCCGTACTCGGAGGCGATGGGCTCCTTGACCTTGAGGACCATGTCACCGGCGGCCCAGGTGGCGGCGGCGTCGGGGGCGATCTTCGCGCCGGCAGCGATGTACTCATCGTCGGTGATGAATGATCCTTCGCCGGCTCCGGCCTGGACGGTGACCTGGTGACCGCGGGAGACGAGCTCGTGGACGCCGGCAGCGGTGATGGCGACGCGGAACTCGTTGTTCTTGACCTCTGTGGGCACTGAGATGCGCATTGGGATTCCTTCTTTCATGGCGCCCCATGGAACGGGACAGATTCGGCTCTGCGGGGCAGCGACCGAGGGTACATCTCACTCTAAGCTTGTGAAGGTTCGCGAGGCAAACCTTTACGTGCCTATTTCGTCATCAATCTTACGGAATCGGTTGTCCACCATGCGAAAGAATGGGGAAATCCGCGGAACTGGTCCCACATCGAGCGCACCTCTGTGGACCCCTCGCGAGCGCCGCGGCACATCCGCGGAACATCCGCGGTCACCGCGCCGACACCTCGGCGAACTCCCTGTCAGGCGGCCCGCGAACCGGTAAGCTGGCCGGTGTCAGAGCATCATCTCACCGACGACGGAAGGCCTGTCATGGGACTGTTCAGCGATATCGACGAAGCGAACTCGAAGTGGTACTTCAACACCGCCACGGGCGAGGTCGAGCAGGGTCTCGTCAGCGATTGGACCCACCGCATGGGTCCCTACGACACCGAGGCGGAGGCGCGTGACGCCCTCGAGCAGGCGAAGAAGCGCAACGAGGAGTGGAACGAGGCCGACGAGAAGTGGAACGGCTGATCGATGTCGAAGCAGGAAGAGTTCGTCCTCCGCACCGTTGAGGATCGTGACGTCCGGTTCATCCGGCTGTGGTTCACCGACGTACTCGGCGGACTGAAGTCCGTGGCCGTCGTCCCCGCCGAACTCGAAGGCGCGTTCTCCGAGGGCATCGGATTCGACGGGTCGGCGGTCGAGGGACTCTCCCGGGTCTACGAGGCCGATATGGTCCTCAAGCCCGATCCGTCGACGTTCTCCCTGCTGCCGTGGCGCGGGGAGACGGAGCCGACGGGCCGGATGTTCTGCGACATCCACGTGCCCGGCGGGGAACCGGCGAAGGCCGATCCCCGCAACGTCCTCAAGCGCACGCTCGAGAGCGCAGCGAAGAAGGGGTTCACCTTCTACGTCCATCCCGAGATGGAGTTCTACCTCTTCCGCTCCGGCAACCTCGACCTCGGCAACGGCACGCTCGGCGCGCCGGTGCCCGTCGACACCGCCGGCTACTTCGACCACGTCAACGGCGGGACGGCGAACGACTTCCGGCGCTCGGCGGTGACGATGCTCGAGGCGATGGGTCTGTCGGTCGAGTTCTCCCACCACGAGGCGGGCCCGGGGCAGAACGAGATCGACCTGCGCTACGCCGACGCGCTGACGATGGCCGACAACATCATGACCTTCCGCTCGGTCATCAAGGAGGTCGCGATCGCCCAGGGCGTCTACGCCTCGTTCATGCCCAAGCCGCTCGCCGACCACCCGGGCAACGGCATGCACACCCACGTGTCCCTCTTCGAGGGGGAGAACAACGCGTTCTTCGAACCGGGCGCGACCTATCAGCTCTCGAAGATCGGTCGCCAGTTCATCGCCGGCCTGCTCCACCACGCGGCGGAGATCACGGCCGTGACGAACCAGTTCGTCAACTCCTACAAGCGCATGTGGACCGGCCACGAAGCCCCCTCCTACATCTGCTGGGGACACCGGAACCGGTCCGCACTCGTGCGGGTCCCGCAGTACAACTCCGGCAAATCGTCCTCGGCCCGCGTCGAGTACCGCGGCCTCGACTCCTCGGCGAACCCGTACCTGTCCTACGCGCTGCTCCTCGCCGCCGGGCTCAAGGGGATCGAAGAGGACTACGAGCTGCCGGAGGAGGCTGAGGACAACGTCTGGCTCCTCTCGGACACCGAACGCCGGGCGATGGGCATCCGCGCCCTTCCCGCAAGCCTCGCCGAGGCGCTCGAGATCATGGAGGGCTCCGACCTCGTCGCCGAGACCCTCGGTGAGGAGGTCTTCGACTTCTTCCTCCGCAACAAACGACAGGAATGGGACGGCTACCGCGCTCAGGTGACTCCGTACGAGCTCAGCAAGCACTTCTCGTCGATGTGATCCCATGGCGCGCCTGACCTCCCGCACCCCAGCGACGACCGCCTCAGCGAACCGCTTCCTCGGCGACATCGACGACCTCCTCGGCCAGCCCCTGGCCACGGATTCCCGCTTCGTCGACCTCCTCGAGGCCACGCCGGATCCGCACGCCGGCGCCCTCGGACTCCTCCGAGTCCTCGAAGAAGCCGAGAAGGACGCCGAGAAGGATGCGGCGACCGGCACCGGAGACGCGGCACCGGAGACGACGACCGCTGAGGCGGGGGAGGGTTCGCCCGCCGGCGCCGAGGCGGCAGCGAGCGGGATCGCGCGCTTCGTCGACGCGGCTCGGGTCACCGGCACGGGCACGGTCGCCGAGGATGAGCTCGACCGGCCGATGCTCGCCCGCCTGCTCGGGGTCTTCGGCACCTCGGAGGCGATGGTCGACCACCTCGTGCGGCACCCGGATTCCCTGCCGCTGCTCCTCGACCGCTCCCCGTACCTGATGATCTCGACCCCGCAGGCCTCGGCGAGTGCGCTGCGGGCGACCCTGCTCGAATCCGTCGGCGCCGATCCCCAATCCGACGCACCGGTGGCCGCCCGGACGGGCAATGAGGGGATCGCGCGGATGCGGCGGGCCTACCGCGACGTGCTGCTGCGGCTCGTCGCCGATGACCTCTACTCGGATCAGCCCGAGCAGATCGTCGACCTCGTCACCGCGGTCCTCTCCGATCTCGCGGCCGCGGCGATCGAGACCGCCCAGGCGATCGCGCGAGCCGAACTCGACCCGGAGTCCACCGTGCGCATGGCCGTCATCGCGCTCGGCAAGACCGGGGCGCGGGAGCTCAACTACGTCTCCGACGTCGACGTCGTCTTCGTCCAGGACTCCGAGGCGAGCGAGGAGCAGCGGACTCTGGCCACCGAGGTGGCCCAGCGGATGCGCTCGATCCTCTCCGATCCCGGTGCCGAACCGGCTCTCTGGGAGCTCGACACCGCTCTGCGGCCCGAAGGCAAGGCCGGCGCGCTCGTGCGTACGCTCTCGGAGTTCGAGCACTACTACACCGACATCGCGAAGAACTGGGAGTTCCAGGCCCTCCTCAAGGCCCGTGCGGTCGCCGGTGACCCCGCGGTCGGTGCGGCGTTCACCGAGACCCTCTCACCGCTGGTCTGGGAGGCTGCCGGCCGGGAGGGGTTCATCGACGGCATCCGGGCGATGCGCCGTCGTGTCGTCGACCTCATCCCCGCCGCCGAGGCCCCGAGGCAGATCAAACTCGGCCGCGGGGGACTGCGCGACGTCGAGTTCTCCGCGCAGCTCCTCCAGCTCGTCCACGGGCAGAGCGACGACGAGATCCGCTCGCCGAACACCCTGCGCGCCCTCGACGAGCTCGGGGAGCACGGGTACATCGGACTCGACGACGCCCTCGTGTTCTCCTCGGCCTACCGGTTCATGCGCGTCGTCGAACACCGGGTGCAGATCCCGCGGATGCTGCGCAACGCCCTCATCCCCGACGACGAGGCGAAGCTGCGGACCCTCGCCCGCTCCGTATTCCCCTCCGGTTCCCGCACGGGCGCTCGGCTCGAGGAGAACCGCCGCGACTTCGCCAAACAGGTCACCCGGCTCCACGAGCAGATCTTCTACCGGCCGATCCTCGACGCCGCCGTCGGCATCCACGGTGAGGTCGTCGACGCCCATCACCGCGGGACGAGTCTCAAAGCGGCAGCTGACCGCCTCCGCGCGTTCGGCTACCGCGACCCGCAGGGGGCGCTCGGCCACATCAAGTCGCTGACCACGGGCATGTCGCGGACCGCGCTCGTCATCAAACAGGTGCTCCCGGCGCTCCTCGACTGGTTCTCCGACGGCGTCGACCCCGATGCCGCCCTGCTCTCCTTCCGCCGACTCACCGATTCGCTGTCGTCCTCGGGCTGGTTCCTCAAGATGCTCCGCGACTCCGGGCTCGCCGCGAAGTCCGTGGCCGAGGTGCTCACGCTCTCCGGCTACGCCACCGAACTCCTCCTCCGCCAGCCGGCGGCGGTCGCGTGGCTCGACGACTACGCGAGTCTCGCCGCGCGCGATCAGCAGGTGCTCGCCGCTGAGGTCGACGGGCTGCTCCACCGTCACGGCGCCGAGGCGATCACCCGGATCCGGGAGACGTACAGTCGCGAACTGCTGCGGATCGCACTGCGGGACGTCCTCGATGTCGGTGACCGCGCCGAGGTGCCCGGGGACCTCTCCGACCTCATGGACCTCACCGTCGACGGCGCCCTGCGCGCCGTGCGCCTCGACCTCGACGACGCCGCGGTGCCGGAGTACGAGTTCGCCGTCGTCGCGATGGGCCGGTGGGGCGGCCGGGAGATCGGGTACTTCTCCGATGCGGACGCGATGTTCGTCTACCGCGCCGTCGCCGACGACCTCGACGCCGAGGCTCGCGCGAAGCTCGCGAAGCACGTCACGAAGGTCGCCCTGCAGCTGAGCGCCCGGCTCAAGGCCAGCGAGGGCGCTCGCGGCATCGAGCTCGACGCGGATCTGCGGCCCGAGGGGAAGAACGGTCCGCTCGTGCGCACGTTCGCCTCCTATGAGTCCTACTATGCGAAGTGGTCGCAGCCGTGGGAGGCCCAGGCCCTGCTGCGGGCGCGGCCGATGGCCGGTGACGCAGCGCTCAAGGACGACTTCACCGCGCTCATCGACCCGCTGCGCTACCCGGCGGAGATGCCGGCCAAGGCGCTCACCCAGGTCCGCACCCTCAAGGCGCGGATGGAGGACGAGCGGCTGCCGAAGGGAGCGGACAAACGCCGCCACCTCAAGCTCGGCCGGGGCAGCCTCTCCGACGTCGAGTGGACGGTCCAGCTCCTCCAGCTCCAGCACGCGCACACGATTCCGGGACTCCGGACGACCTCGACGCTGGACGCCCTCGACGTCGCCACGCAGGAGGGACTCATCCCCGCCGAGGACGCCGCCGAACTCGCCGCGGCCTGGCAGCTGGCGACGAACGTGCGCTCGGCCGTCATGCTCTTCCGAGGCCGCACCGCCGCGGCACTGCCCGACGAGCATTCGGAGCTCGAGGCCACGGCGCGGCTGCTCGGCTATCCTGCCGGCGGCGGACGCGAACTCGAGGACGACTACCTCCGGGCGACCCGTCATGCCCGGACGGTCATGGAGCAGCGCTTCTACGGGTTCTGACTCGCTGAGGACGCTGACCCACAGCGACCGCAGACCGGCCGACCGGTCCGCCTCGGCGCAGTCAGCGCGGCGTGAACTCGAGTCCGAGCAGAGCGTTCTCGACGACCTCGGGCAGCGCCGGGTGGATCCAGTACTGACCCCGAGCCACCTCGTCGGCGGGCTGATCGAAGGCCATCGCCTGGATGAGCGGCTGGATGATCATCGACGCCTCGGCCCCGACGATCTGCGCGCCGAGGATGAGCCGGGAGTCCCGATCGGCGATGATCTTGACGATCCCGGGATCGTCGGCCATCGCCCACCCGTAGGCGACGTCGGAGTACTGCTGGACCTTGACGGTGACGTCGTGTCCGGCCTGCCGGGCTTCGTCCTCGGTCATGCCGACGGTCGCGACCTGCGGGGAGGTGAAGACCGCAGCCGGCACGGCCTTGTGGCTGGCGGCCTCGAGAGCATCCTCCGCGGCGGCCCCGGGTGCCCCGGCGGCGACGTCGATGACGAGGTTGTCACCGACGACCCGGGCCTCGTGGTTGGCCACGTGCTTGAGCTGGTGCTCGGAGCTGATGTCGCCGAGGGCGAAGACGCCGGGGACGGGCTCGCCGCCGGCATAGACCCGCTGGACCGCGTCGACGACGAGTCTGCCGTCGGGAGTGAGATCGTAGCCGACTTCGGCGGCGTCGAGGCCTGCGGTGTTCGGGTGACGACCGATGGCGATGAGGACGATGTCGGCCTCGATCGCGGCGGGAACGTCGACGTCATCGACCCGACCGCTGGGTTCGAGCTCGATCGTCACCGGTGCGCCCTCCCCGTCACCGAGGCGGTAGGCGGCAGGCTGGGCCCCGAGGATGACGTTGTGGTCGGCGGTGAAGATCTTCGTGAATTCCGCCGAGGCGGTGCCGTCGAGATCCTGGAGCAGCCGGGGTCCGCGGGCGATGACCGTGACATCGCTGCCGAAGCTCGTGAAGATGTGGGCGAACTCCATGGCGATGACGCCGGAGCCGACGATCGCCAACCGCTTCGGCTGCTCGGGCAGGCGCATGATCGAATTCGAGGTGACGATCGGGTAGCCCGGAGTGTCGACCCGCGCCGGATCCGCCTCTTATACAC